>VGFD01000001.1 GCA_016868975.1 Armatimonadota bacterium
GTGCTGGCGAACTTGTTGGTCTGCATCTTCAAGCGCAGGTCGCTGGGGTTGTTGCTGATCTGGTAGGCGTCCTCCTCGCTGATGAAGCCCTGCTCCCAGAGCCGCAAAAGATGGAGGTTCATTGACTGCATGCCGTAGAACTCGGCGCCGTCCTCCAGCGCCTTGTCGATGGCCGCCACCTTGCCTTCCTCGATCAACTTGCGGATGGTGGGCGAGTTGATCATGATCTCCTGAACGGCCACCCGCCCGCTGCCGTCCTTCTTGCGCGCGAGGCGCTGGGCCACCACGCCGTGCAGCGTGTGGGCCAGCTTCATGCGGACTTGATGCTGCTCCTCCGGCGGGAAGGTGTTGATGATGCGGTCCACCGACTGCTTGGCGTCGTTGGTGTGCAGCGTGGAAAACACCAGGTGGCCGGTTTCCGCCGCGGTCATGGCGATGGAAATTGTTTCCTGATCGCGCATCTCGCCCACCAGGATGATGTCCGGATCCTGGCGCAGCGCGCGCCGCAGCGCTTCGCCGAAGGACGGCGTGTCCTGGCCGACCTCGCGCTGGTTCAAGATCGACATCTTGTCCTGGTGCACGAATTCGATGGGATCCTCAATGGTGAGGATGTGTTTTTTGTGCCGCTCGTTGATGTAGTTGATCATGGCGGCCAGCGTCGTGGATTTTCCGCTGCCCGTCGGCCCGGTCACCAGCACGATGCCATGCTCGGTCTCGGTCAGATCACGCAGGATGTCCGGCATCCCGAGCTTTTCCAGCGAGGGGATGTCCTTGGGAATCACGCGGAATACGCCGCCCATCCTCCCCATCTGGTGGAACACGTTGCAGCGGAAGCGGGAATAGCCCTCGAGATTGTACGAGAAGTCGGCTTCCTTGTCGCGCTGCAATTTCCCGAACGCCTCCGGCGGCGCGATCCCCTGGATCCAGCGGTACATCTCCTCCTGGGTGAGCACCTCCCAGTCGGTGCGCTCCAGGCGCCCCTTGACACGCATGGCGGGCGGCAGGCCAACTTTCAGGTGGAGATCGGACCCGCCCCACTCCAGCAGAGCGTGAAAACACTGTTGAATTTCCACTGACTACCTCCAGGCGGACGCGGCATTGGCAGCCACCGGCTGCTGGCCCGCCTCGACGCCCGCGTTGTAGTATTTCTGGACCATTTCCGGACTGTGCGCCTTGGCCGTGGCGTCTTCCATGCGCACCTTGCCCTCCCGCACGAGGTTGGCCAGGGCTTTATCCATGCCGATCATGCCGAGGCGCGCGCCGGTGTCGATCACGTTGTAGACCTGGTGCGTTTTGCCCTCGCGGATGAGGTTGCTCACCGCGGGCGTGGTGATCAGCAATTCCCGTGCGGCCACGCGGCCGTTGCCGTCGGCGCGGGGAAGCAGCGTCTGGCAGATGACGCCTTTGAGCGCGCCGCCCAGTTGCACGCGCACCTGCTGCTGCTGGGCCGGGGGAAACACGTCCACGATGCGGTCGATGGTCTGTGTGGCATCCGTCGTATGGAGCGTTCCGAACACGAGGTGGCCGGTTTCCGCCGCGGTCAGCGCCAGCCCGATGGTTTCCAGGTCGCGCATCTCGCCCACCAGGATCACGTCCGGATCCTGGCGCAGCGCCGCGCGCAGGGCGTTGTTGAAATTGTGCGTCTGGCGCCCGATCTCGCGCTGGGTGATCACGGAATATTTCGGCTCGTAGACGAATTCGATGGGATCCTCGATGGTCAGGATGTGGTGGCGGTACGACTGGTTGATCAGCTCGATCATGGCGGCCAGGGTGGTGGATTTTCCGCTGCCGGTGGGCCCGGTCACCAGCACCAGCCCGCGCGGCAGGGCGCACAAATGGACCATCGCGTCGGAGAGGCCGATGGCCTCCGGCGACGGGACTTTTGAGGAAATCACGCGCAGCACGGCGCCCACGCCCTCGTTGTTGAGGTGCACGTTGAGGCGGAAGCGCGCGAGGTTGGGAATCGCGTTCGAGCAATCCAGCTCAAGGTGTTCTTCGAAGATCTGCTTCTGCTCGTCGTAGAGCAGCGCGTAGACAAGCCCCTTGGTGTCCGCGCTGGTGAGCACCGGAAATCCCTCGATGGGAATCAACTCGCCGCTGACCCTCACCATGGGGGGCAGCTTTCCGCGGATGTGGAGATCTGAGGCCCCCATGTCGACCGTTGCCTTGAGGATGGTGAAGATATCCAAGGGCGATCCTCCCCTGGTGGTTTGATCCAGGGCCCTGGATCCCCCACCTGTCAAATCGGCTCAGCGTGATTCCCTACGCCGGCGGCGCAACCCTCTCCCCTCCCAGTCGGTGCGCGCGTCCTGGACTGGCCGGCGGCGTCGGATGCTGCCTGGGCAGCGAGAAGCGGAACGCCGTTCCCTCACCGGCGCGGCTTTCCACGACAATCTCCCCGCCCAGCAAAGCGACCAGCTTGCGGCACAGGTAGAGGCCCAGCCCGGCACCGCCGTATTGCCGCTGGATGGTCGAGTCGATCTGCCGAAACGGCTGGAAGAGCACCGACAGGTCTTCCTCGCGGATGCCGATGCCGGTGTCTTGCACCGTGATCCAGACGGCGTCCTCCGCGTCCTCGCAGCGCACGGACACGCCGCCTTCGCGGGTAAACTTGAGCGCGTTTCCGAGGAGGTTGTTGAGCACCTGGATGACCCGCCGCCGGTCGCTTTCCAGCTCGCGGTGATCGCTGCGATCCTCGAGGGTCAGGGAGAGCCCTCGTCGCGCCGCCGTTGGCTCGAAGGTTTCCACCACCTGCGAAAGCAAGTCGCCGACCCGCATCGCCTCAAGGGCGAGGGCCATCGTGCCCGACTCGATCTTCGACACGTCGAGGATGTCGTTGATGAGCACCAACAGGTGCTCCGCGGATTCGTATACGATGCGCAGGTTGCGCCGCTGCTCGACGGTGAGCACGTCTTCTGGCTCGTCGATCATCAAGCTGGTAAAGCCCAGGATGGAGTTGAGCGGGGTGCGCAGCTCGTGGCTCATGATCGCCAGGAACTCGGACTTGAGGCGATCCAGCTCGGTGAGCCGCTGGTTGGCGTCCTCCAGGTCGCGGGTGCGCTCGGCCACGCGCGTCTCCATCTCCGCGTAGGCCTTCTGCAGCGCGGCTTCGTTCAGGCGGCGGTCGGTCACGTCGCGCACCAGCGAGACGTAATGCGTTTGGCCGCGGGACTCGATGGTCTTGGTGGCGGCTTCGATTTCCAGGCGGTGGCCATCGCGCGTGAGCAGCGTGGTGTGGAAGGCGCATGGAAGGCGCGCAATCTCGGGGGGCGACAATAATTCCAGGACGTTGCGGCCGACCAGCTCCTCGCGGCGATAGCCGGTCATCCGGCAATAATGCTCGTTCACGTAGACACAATTGTCACCGGCGGTGACCACCACGCCAAGCCCGAGATCGCTCTGCGCTTGCAGCAGTTTCTGGTAAAGCTCCATCTGGCGGCGCAGCGCGTGCTCGATCTCGCGCTGGCCGGTAATGTCGCGAAACGACAGGTACACCTGGCGGATGGCGCCTTCGTTGTCCCGCAGAGGCTCCGCGCTCACCGACAAGAAAACCTCGCGGCCGTCCGAGCGAAGCAGCGTCCGCTCCTCATTGCGAATGTGCGCGCCGCTGCGGTAGACGCGCTCGATGAGGCTGTTTTTCTCGGTGATGGGCTGGCCGTCGGCCGCCCGAACGCGCTCGCGCCAGCCGGGATGCCGGGTCGAGGTTCCCACCGTCTCCCCGCGCGACATCCCCAGAATCCGTAAGCCCTCGCTGTTCACGTAGGTGACCAGCCCCTGGTGGTCAAGCAGCGCGAATCCTTCCCCGCTCGATTCGAGGATGCGGGTGAGAAACGTCGTGGGGATGGCTTCGGCGGACATGTCGAGCGGCGGCGGCTGCACGTTATGGGATTTGCGTGACGCCCGTGCTGTTCCTACGCGCAGACGTGATACGCGAAAATCGAGGCGCCCGCCTCGATGCGATCTCCGGAGCGAAGCGCGGCGCTCCCCACGACCGGCGCGCCGTTCAAGCGCACGCCGTTGCGGCTGTCCGCGTCGTCGAGACGGTAGCCGTCGCCGGTCCAGACGAGCACCGCGTGAACCTTGGAAACCTGCGGGTCGGGCAGGTGCACCTCGCACTCCGGCGAGCGTCCGAGCCGCGCGGTGTCGACCTGCAGCCACACCGTGACGCCCTTCGCGAAGCCACTCACGCCGCGCAGCACCGCGCGGGCACCCTGGGGGATGGCGTCGACCGCCGGTGGGGTGACCGGCCGGGTTTTGCGCGCGGGGACGGGGCGCGCTTCCGGCGTCGGCTCGACGGCGAAAGTGGCCTCGATGCGCATCTCGCCGGCGCTCAACGCCGCATCCTCGCCGATGTCCACGGCAAGGGGTCCGGTCAGCGCGTAGTCGCGAGCGTCCACCTGCTCCTGGAGAAACTCGCGGAGCTCTTCTTGCACCGCTTCCGCGACCGGCCCCAGTGCCCCCCGATCTGCCGGGGCGAGCAGCGCGCGGTAGGTGTTGGGGACGAACGTGCTGCGCACGCTGAGGCGTTTCTGCGCCTGCATTTCGGCCGCCATGCGGCGGGCGATTTCCAGGGGATGAATGCGGGCGCCGGCGGCGCGTCCCTCGATCAAGGTTTCGAGGGCGCGCTCCAGGCGATCGAGCAGGCCCATCGCTGTCAGGCGTGCGCCCAGGATGGCTTGCGCTTTTCCATGAAGGCGCGCAGCCCTTCGCGCCCCTCGTCGCTGGCCCGCACCCGGCTGATGGTCTCGGCGGTGAGCGCTCTTTGCCTGGCGGGATCCGGGTCGGCCGCCAGCGCGCGCAGCAAATGCTTTGCCTCGGCCTGCGCGGCAGGGCTGCCCTCGAGCATTTCGCCGACGATCGCTTCGACGCGTGCATCGAGCGCGGCCACGTCGTCCACAATTTCGTGCACGAGACCCATCTCGCGCGCGGTGGCCGCGTCGAAGCGATCCCCCAGAAGGAAGTGCGCGCGCGCCCACGATCCGCCGATCTTGCGCAGCACGAAAGGCCCGATGACCGAGGGCAGCAAGCCGACCTTTACCTCGGTCATGCCGATGCGGGCCGCGCGCACGGCGACGACGACGTCCGCGCAGGCCAGCAGCCCGGCGCCTCCGCCCAGCGCGGCGCCCTGCACGCGCGCCACGACCGGTTTGGGGAGCTCGTTGATGGCGTGGAGCATCTCCGCCATGCGTGCCGCGTCCGCGCGGTTCTCATCCTGGGAGGACGCGGCCATGCGCTGCATCCAGTCGATGTCGGCGCCCGCGGAGAACGACTTGCCGTCGGCGGCAAGCACCACCACTCGGACGCTGTTATCGTCGGCCAGCGCCTGGCAGGCGGCGGTCAGATCCGCGATCATGTGCTCGTTGAAGGCGTTGTGCACCTCCGGGCGGCTTAACGTAAGGGTGGCGACGGCCCCGCGGCGGTCCAGGCGCAGCGTGGTGAACATGGTGGCTCCTCGATTCCGATGGTCGCCGGAGATTGTCCGATGCGCATGCGATTCCCTGCGCCAAAAAAGAATGCCAGGCCGCAAGGCCGGGCATTGACGCTTCTTGCTAGTTAACCCTATCGCAAAAGAGTATGTTACCCGTGCCCGGCGCGGGCCAAACATGCCCGGGCTACGTTTTTTTCGCGAGCACGGCGATGGCTTCGTCCACGTTCTTCAGCTCGGTGGCGACGGCCGGGTCCTCGCTGCCGGCCGCCAGGATGTGGCCGCGGAGCGCGTGGGCCTGGGAGAGCGCCTCGTTGAGCTGGCCCAGGCTGAGGAGCTCGTTGACGTTGCTGATGCGCACCCGGATCTCGTGGAGCAGATCGCCGCCGGCCTTCGCCGCCTCGAGGTTCTGGTTGCGCGCGATGATGCGCAGCGTGGAGGACATGCCGGCCAGCATCTGGAGCGCTGACGAGGCGAGCAGGCCCAGCACGACTGAATAGAATCCGCTGCCCAGCAGCGCCAGTGCCCCGGGCACCATCCCCGGGTAGGTGAACATCACGATGGCGCCCACCACCATGAGGCCGCCGCCCAGCAGCAGCAGCCACATCAACGCTTCGGACAGCACGATGACGCGGCGTTCGGTCTTTTGTAAATCCACGATCAAACCTCCCCGGTTGGTCAGGCAGGGGGCGGCGCAGCCGCCGCCACCATGGTTGTTAACGGCCTGCTGCGCGGCCTCGTTCCAGTGGTTTTACCGCCCGTCTCCCGACGGGCTCTGGAGAAGTTTTCAAAGTCGTGCCGGGTTTTCCTACGCTTCTCCCTGGAAGAGGAGCCTGACAGGCCCGGATCGAATAGTGGCGCGGCTCATCCCGCCTTCTGGAGGAACGTCCCGTGCGAAAGACCCTGTCGCTCCTGCTGCTGGCCGCAAGCTTGCTGTGCGGCGTTCCCATCCACGCGGCGCGCCACGAGTACCACACCATCACCACGCCGCTGACCGACAAGATGGGCGGAAACGCGCGGGGCACCGTCAAGATCATCTGCAACGGCGGCCAGGACGCGGATTGTCTTCGGGTGCACGCCAGCGGTCTCAAGCCAGAGACCACCTATCGCCTGTTCTACGTTGAGCCGGGAACGCGCAAGCGGGCGCCGCTGGGCGATCCTCCCGAGGTGAAGACCGACGCGCGCGGAGTGTTCCAGCTGGTGATGTACGGCAAGCTGTGTCCGATCGACAAGTACGGCTTGCTGGTGGTGATCGAGGAAGGCGTCACCATCATGACGGCCGACATTACGGTGCCGGAATAGCCACGATCAAACCGATCTGGGGCTAAGTGCGCGGCCGATCGGACTTGCGCCGCGGACCACTAAGAAGGGCTCTTTGGCACCGGCTGGACGGGCGCGTCGATGGTGTCCTGCACCGCCTCCAGGAACTCTTTCAGCTCGTAGGGCTTGCTGAGGGCGCTCAGGCTGCGCCGCGCGACGTCCCACTCGTAGTCGTCCAGGTGGGTGGAGATCACCATGCAGGGGAGCTGCGGAAACAACTCTCGCGCGCGATCGATCAGCTCGAATCCGTTCATGCCGGGCATGCGGATGTCGCTGATGAGCAAGGCAAACTCTTTGCGCTGCAAGCACGCCAGCGCTTCGTCCCCGGAGGCGGCGGTGTCCACCTCGTAGTACGGATCCAAAAAGCGCTGGGCTACCTGATGCGGCAAGGGCTCGTCGTCGACGAAGAGGATGCTTTTCATCTGCCTTTTGGAGAGGTCCTCTACCGGGGCGGCCAACTCCTTCCAAAAATTCGGGAAACCGGCGGCAATGCCCATGGAAACAGGCCGCGCAGCAGGCCGTAAGAACGACGATGGCGCCGACCCGTGCCTAAAATTTCAGGACTGTCCAGGCCAGCGCCAGGACGGCCGCCGCGGCCAGGGCCACTCCCAGGACGAGCGGCCACTGCGAGCGTGTTGCCGTGGGGGCCGCCAGGGGCGACCGCAGGGTGGTCACCACGCTCAGCGCGGCGTCGTCGGGCTCGATGCCCAGCGCGCGTGCGGCCGCGCCGACGCTCTGCGGCCGAAGGAGCACGTTCAGCTCGAGCATCGCCTCCACCGCCAGCGCCACCCGTTCCGAAATGTCCGGCCGCCGCTCCCGAAGCGGCTTGAGCGCCCTGGTCCCGGATACCCGCGCGCCGGATTCCGGTGGAATGCTTCCGCTCAGCACACAGTAAAGGGTGGCGCCCAGCGCGTACACGTCCGCGCGTGCGTCGGTGCCTTTGCCGTACTGCTCGGGCGGGGCGAACCCGTGGGTGCCGGCGCCCCGGGCGAGGGTGAGCGTCCCCTCGCCGGTGGCCGGGTCCAGCAATTTTGCGATGCCGAAGTCGATGAGCTTGAGATGCCCGTCCGGCTCCAGCATGACGTTGGACGGCTTCAAATCCCGAAAAATTATCGGCGGGTCGAGCGCGTGCAGGTACGTCAGCACCTCGCAGAGATCGCGAGCCCAGCCCAGCGCCTGGGTTTCTGAGGGCGGCCCCGTGCTCAGGAGATGCTCGTCGAGCGTGCTCCCCTCGACGTACTCCATTACCAGATAAAAGGCGTTCCGCGCGTGAAAAAAATCATGCACGCGGGGCAGCCGGGGATGGCGCAGCTGGCTGAGCAGCCGCGCCTCGCTGTAAATCTGCCGCATGGCCGAGTCGCGCGCGGCCGGCTCGAAGAGGTCCAGCGAGATTTCCTTGATGGCGACCGGCTGATCCAGCTCCACGTGGGTGGCGAGAAAGACCGCGCCCATGCCGCCCTGACCGAGGTCGCGCTCGACGCAGTACCGTCCGTGCAGCAGCTCCGCCATGCGCCTTCTTTCGGCAGTTGCCCGGGCTTAGCCTTGCAGCGGCGGCAATCCCCCGGGGTGAAATTTAATAGCGAAATTGCGCGTCCGGCGGATCTTGCGGCTCATCTTGAAACCGGTCAAAAGACCTACGCGAATAGGCCTCCGGTCGAGGCGCTCAAGACCGCGTTCTCGTGTATAATCCATGTTGTCATCGCTCTGTAGGAGGGGTCAGTCCATGCTGCAAGAGGGGCAGGTACTTCACGGGCGCTACCGCGTCGAGCGCGAGCTCGGTCGGGGCGGCATGGGCGCCGTCTACCTCGCCACCCACCTGGGCCTGGAGGGCATGTTCGCGATCAAGGAGATGCTGGTTGCGGTGCCCGATGGTGACGAACGCGCCGCCGCCGTCGCGCAGTTCCGCAGCGAGGCCCAGATGCTGCACCGCCTGCAGCATCCCCACCTCCCGCGGGTCCACGATTTTCTTGAAGCCGACGGCCTGTACTACCTCGTGATGGATTTCGTGGAAGGCGGCACTCTGCGCGATCAGCTGCTGTCCCGCGGGGTGCTTGCCGAGCAAGAAGTCCTGGGCTGGGCGCTGCAGTTGTGCGACGTGCTCGAGTACCTGCACGGCCAGCATCCGCCCGTCGTGTTCCGTGACTTGAAGCCGTCCAACGTCATGCTGGACGGCGCCGGGCGCATCCAGCTCATCGACTTCGGCCTCGCGAAGGTGCTCAATCCGGTGACGGGCAGCGGCACCCAGTCCGCGATTCGCGGCTCGGGTAGCCCGGGCTACGCGGCGCCAGAGCAGTACGGCTCCAGAACCGATCCGCGCAGTGACGTGTACGCGCTGGGCTGCACGCTGTACCACCTGCTGACCGGGAACGTCCCGCCGCAGTCCATCGAGCTGGCCTGCGGGTTGAACCCGCTGGTGCCGGTGCGCGACCTGCGCGCCGAGATATCCGCGCCCATGGCCCAGGCCATCGAGCGGATGATGAGCCTCAACCGCGACGCGCGTCCGGCCTCCATGGCGGAAGTCCGCGCGCTGCTGCTGGCGCCCGCGTCGTCGGAGCGCCAGCCGACCACGGTCCCCGCAATGAGCCAGGCGCGCGCGCGCTCGCGCTCGATGTCCCCGCTGGCGGTGGCCTCGCTGGCTGTCGTGCTGCTCGGGGCGAGCTTCTTCGGCTGGGGGTTCGCGCGCACCGAGCGCGCCGTGGCCGGGCAGCCCGCGAAGAGCACCGTGGTGGCACCGTCGAAGGCCAGGCCGGTGAAGCTCACGCTGGCGGTGGCGCCGCTGGGCTGCACGCTCTTGGTGGACGGCGCGCCCGTCCAGAAGCTGGGGACGCCGCCGGTGCACGTCACCCTGCAGCCCGGCACGCATCGCCTGGAGTTCCGCCGCGAGGGCTACAAGTCGGTGTTCATGGAAATGAAGCCAGACAAGCCGCTGCCCAATCCCCTGCAGGTGACGCTGGCGCCCATGCCGGCGCTGCTCACCATCGATCAGCCGGTGGGCCGCACCCTGGTGGTGGACGGCTACCGGCGGGGAACGCTGCCGGTGCGCGGGCTCGCGCTGTCGCCCGGGAGGCACGAGATTCGGGTGGACGGGGACCAGTGGCGCGCGCAGGACATCACCGTGGCGCCCGGCGAGATCCGCACGCTGGCTTTCCAGGCGGTTGAAGCGGCGCCCGTCGCCCAGGCCCCGCCCACGCCGCGAGTGGTGGTGACGGCGACGCCGTCGTATCCCACCTACACGCCGACGCCGACGACGGTGAGCTATCAGAAGCCCGCGTATTATTCCCCGGGAGCGATTGACTTGAAGCCGGGGAGTGCACTGGGCCCGCTGCGCCTGGGCACCAGCATGGACACCGTGCTCTCCTCGCTGGGTGGAAAGTATGGGCGCCGCGACGACCGCATCGGCACCACGTACATTTTCTACGACAAGATGCTTTTCGTGGTGGCGCGCGACGACCGGGTGGTCGCCGCCGCGAAGTTCCTGTGCGACGGGAAATCCGACTGCCGCACGCCGGGCGGGCTGTCGCTGCTGGGCTCGGGCGAGTCCGAGGTTACCCGTGAGTTCGGACAGGGAACGCCGTCCTACGGTCTGCCGGCCGGTCCGGAAACATCCCTCACGTGGTATTCGCACGCTCAGGGAATTGCGTTCCAGTACAAAAACGGCCGCGTGTCCGGGGTGATGGTGATGGATCCGCAAGTGCTGGCCTACGCCCGGTAATTCAACGGCGCGAATTTTCCAGCCGGTTCGGTGCGAATTGGGAGCGAACAGGTGTATCTTGAACCGCTACGTTACAACGTTTTTCGATTGTTCGCCGGGATCTGGGAGCGAACTTTAGCGTATCACGGGACACTTTCACCCGGGCGTCGAAGCGCGGGCGCATGAGCGATAAGCACGCCAAACTGCAGACCATGCTGGAGCGCGATTGCGGCGTCAAGATCATCGTGGAATTACACGACCACAGCGAGAGCGACGAGCCGTTGCACGCAGAGTCCCTCACCTGGCGGGTGGAGCTTCCCGCGACCTTGAGCCGCAAGCAGAAGCTCGACAAGCTGCGCGGCATCGTCCACGGGCAGCTCATGGTGATGCTCGCTTCCTCGCTGCCCGTCGACGGTCACTCGTAGCAACCCGCGGTTACGTGGATAGTGGGCGGAGACTGTCCTCGGGTGCGGAGAAGTTTTCGTAGGTCGCCGGCAATCCGTAGTCGGTGAGCAGCTGGACGCGGCGGTCGATCTCGGCGCGCGACAGACCGAGGTCGTTGGGGCCCTTCGTCACATAGTAAAGGTCGCGCGCCGGCTGGAGGTTCAGCAGGGTGGGGCGCACGTAGTAGATCTCGCCGGGGAATACCGACTTGTCCCACATCTGCAAGGTGTCCGGCGCGGGCGTGCCGCGCGTCGCCGCGTCGCGCACGATGCGCCGCAGCAGGCGGTCCTCGGCGCGCGGCGTGTCCAGGTAGAGGCTGACGAAGTGCAGGTCGTTCAGGCGCGACGAAACCACCTCGTTGGTGGCGTGCAGCGAGTCAATGACCAGAATCCCGTCGTCGGCCAGCTCGAGGCGCTCGGTCTTGTCCAGGCGGCAGCCGGTGAAGCCGTCCGTGGGGCGACGCCAGCCGCCGGGCCGCACCGCCTTGAAGTCGTAGATGGGCGCCTGGGTAACGCCGGTGTTGAGTAGCTCGGCGATGTCGCCGCCCAGCTCGTCGAGGTGGAGGGCGCTCGGACTGTCGAAGTTGAACCCGCCCTCGGCCGTGCGCGGATACAGCTCGTCGTCCTTGTCGCGGAAGTACATGTCCCCGGACAGGACGGCGATCTTGCGGTCACCCGCGAGGCGCCGAAGGGTTTCGGTGAGGGACGTCTTGCCGGCGGCGGAGGGCCCGCCCAGCAGAATCGCGACGCGGCCCTTCGGCAGGCCGTCAATCAGGTGCCGCAGCATCGCCTCGTCGTTGGGCGAGCGTCCGTCGGCCAGCGCGGCGCCCAGGGTCTCGGGCGTTTGCGTGCCGGCGATTTCCATCTCGTGCGTCTGCGGACCAATAGCACGTGCGCATGGCAGCCGCGGCGAATGGACGTCCTTCATCGAGGGCGCGCTGCACAGGTCGGCGATGATCCCGTACGCGCCGTCCGGGTCGCTGCCGTCCAGCGCGTCGGGCCGACTGGCCATCATCAGCCGCGTGGTTCCGTGGTCGGTCGGGGCCATCGCGATCGTGGCGCGCAGCGAGGGCCACGCCTGCATGTGCTCGCGGAGGGTCGCGGCGACGTCATCGGGCCGGTCCTTCCAATCGGCCCGCAGCGGAAGAACGTCCATCGTGCCCTGCTCCACGGGGACGTAGGAGTCGGAGACAGGAGACGCTTCAGGCAGGCCCACTCGCATGGCTGTGGTCGGAACGGTACTTCGGGAGCGGACGTCGACAGGAACCATCACGCTTTCCAGGATAGCCGAGCGCCCTCAAAGATTCCCTGAAACCGGACGTTGCTAGGTCGGCGTTGCATGAAAGCGGCCACCGCGGGATAGTCCCCGGGTAGCCGTTTCTGCGCGAGAATCGCGTGGTTGGGTGGAGCGGAAGACGAGGATCGAACTCGCAACCCTCAGCTTGGGAAGCTGATGCTCTACCATTGAGCTACTTCCGCGTGAGAAGTGCCGTCAGTATAGCATGCGCCCGTCGGGGCGTGCAAGTCCGGGTCGCCCCCGCCCCGCCGCCCGCCTCTGCGCCTGCGCCAAGATGCCGAATTTCTCGCACAACGGGCGAATATGGGCATCTTACGGCTCCCACGGGGACCCCCTGGAAGCCCCTAGAAGGTAACCTTGACCTCCGTGGTGACCGCCGGGTCATTGAGGTTCAGGTTGGGCCCGCGAGCGCCGTTGCCGATGTCCAGCGTGTTGTAGAAGCGGACGTTCAGGTTCCAGCGGGTGTTCTTGCTGACCTTGTAGTCGAAGCCCAGGTAAGGGTAGCCGCGCTCGTCCTGGAGGTTGATGTTGCCGAGGTCCAGCGTGGCGCCCGGCAGGCCGGTCGCGTATCGGCCCGTCGTGCGGCTGTACATGTAGCCGCCCTGCACGCTGAAGTTGGGATTGACGTTGTAGTCCAGGTTGATGCGAGCGTTCTGCTGGCGCAGGTCCAGCGGGTCCGGCCGCAGCGAGCCCGCCGACAGGCCCGGCCGCGTCGACAGCTCGTCCAGGCGGACGTTCAGGCGCAGGTTCTGGTGCGGAAGCTGATAGTTGAGGCGGGCGCTCATCTGCGCGAAATCCTCGTTGGTGGCGCGCAGGTAGTCTCGGCTCAGCATCGTCGAGGAGGGAGGCGCCTCTAACTGGCTGGGCGCGGATGCCGTCCACGGCGTGTTCTGCAACCCGTTGCGCACGTCAAACTGGGTGCTCACCTTGATGTCGCGGTACAGCGTGAAGTCCGGAGTCGGCCGTCCCGCCAGGTCGCGGTACATGGTGCTCGGGATGTTCAGTGCCCGGGGCGTCGGCATCGCAATGGCCGGCGGGGTGGCTGTCCCGAACGGCGTCGGGTGCACGGCCGGCATGTCCAGGCCGGCGTGTGTCCTGAAGTGCGTCTGCATGGCGATGCTGCTGGCCGGGTAGAGGCGGCTGCTACGGCGCATCCGCTCCATCGAGGCCGGCGAGAGCCCCAGACCGGGCGCGTACAGGTTCGTGCTTGCCAGCATCGGCTGGTCCAGCGTGGAGGTGAGGAAGTCATCCTCGGCGCGTGGCCGCGTCCAGTCCGTGAGGAAATCGATGCTGAGCAGGCGGGGACGGTTCAAGGTAGGCCGACCGCTTGTCTCGGAGAGGTACGCCATCCGCATGAGCGGCGACGACGGGTTGGTCCAGAAGACGTCCACCGCGGTCATGCGGTCCTCGACCCAGGAGCGCTGGACGGCGCCCACCGCATCGAGCGCCTTGCCCTGGCGCAGCACCTTCCAGGCGCCCGGCGCGTCGTCGACGTTCTCGACGACCACGCCCATCTGGGCCAGCTCCAGCCGATAGTCGTTGAGTTCGGCGCGGGCCTTTCGGAGGGCGTTCTCGGACATCTGCGCGTAGGTCCCGCGATCCAGCCAGTCGGAGAGCAACGAGGCGCGCTCGTACCGAGACAGGCTGTTCACGCTGCGGAAAGTCCCGTCGACCGGAATCTCCGCCAGGGCGGCAGCGCCAAAAGCCGGTGAGGCCGCCCGCGCGGGTGCGCAGGGCGTGGCGGCCAGGACCAACAGGAGGAAGAGCCAGCCGAAACCGAGTCTCTTCAACGCACAGGCACCTTTCTCGCCATATAAAGATGGGCGTGCAGTGGCAAGGCGCTCCGCCACGGAGCGTATCTATTATACGACATGAAACCCTGGATTGTCATGAGGGTCCAACCCGGATTCTGGCTCTACGGCAGGCATGGAATTATTTTCAACATCTTCCACCTCGACTCGCCAGCTGATTATCGGCTTCATGCGTTCCGGATTAAGTGACGTGGCGCGTATCGAGAAGGTTTCAGGGCGCCGGAGCGCGGAAGGTCTCGTCGATGAAGATGCTGTGGGCCGCCCCGGACGGCGCTATCCTGGAAGATTCGCGCCGTGCCGCCCTGGGCCGCAGCGGCAACGAAGTGCGCGAACCCCGTCCCGAGGAGCTTTCCCCGTTGCCGGCCGGCGCGGTGCTGCAGTATCTGCCCGCTCGCACGGCCCGCGGGCTGGGGCGGCGCGGCAGCGTGGAAAGCGGCAAGGGATACGCTGTGGCCGCCATGCTCCCCAACGGCTGGGCGCGCACGCTGCTGCCGGCCTACGAGGCTCCTCCCGGGGTGGCTCCGCTGCCGTTCTTCGGGTACACCGCCGTGGCGCTGCGCGGGGACGAGATGCTGGTGGCCGCCATCCAGACCGAGGAGAACTACCGTTGGAGCCCGTTTCAGTACGGCACGCCGGATCTGCCCGACCTGGTCGCGCGCCGCCTCGCCGAGCAGCCAGACAACCGGCTTCTCACGCATCACGCCCACTGCGCGCTCGACTACGGCTGCTATAACGCGCAGAACGTCTTCTACCGCCGCTGGGAGGGCGCCGTCGCGGTGTCCGCCGCGTGCAACGCGAAGTGCCGCGGCTGCATCTCGCTCCAGCCGGAAGACATGCCGCCGTCTCCTCAGGATCGCCTGGATTTCGTGCCCACTGTCGGGGAGATCGTCGAAATCGGAGTGCCGCACCTCGAATCCGCCGACGCCATTCTCTCGTTCGGGCAGGGCTGTGAAGGCGAGCCGCTCCTCAAGGCCGACCTGATTGCCGCCTCGATCCGCGAGATCCGCAAGGCCACGTCCCGCGGCACAATCCACCTCAACACCAACGCCAGCGCGCCGAAGGCAGTCGCCAGGCTCATCGACGCCGGGCTGCAGTCGATTCGCGTGAGCCTCAACACGGTCACTTCGGAGCGTTACGCGGCTTACTACGTGCCGCAGAAATACGCGTTCGCGGACGTCGAAGAGACGGTGCGGATCTGCCGGGCAGCCGGGCTGCAGATCGCGCTAAACCTGCTGTTCTTCCCCGGGCTCAACGACCTGGAGGACGAGTTGGACGCCCTGGAGCAGTTCATCGCGCGTCATCGCGTCGATCAGGTGCAGATGCGCAATCTCAACATCGATCCCGATCTTTATCTCGCCTCCCAACCCCCGCTGGTGGGGCGCGCGGTGGGCATCCCCGAGATGGTGCGCCGACTGCGGAAGGTGTGCGCCGTCGGAAACGCCACGCCAGGAATCGCCCGCGCAATCCAGGAATAGGCGCCCGTGCACCTGTCCCTCCTTACCGATTATTACCAGCTCTCCATGATGGGCGGCTACCTGAAGAGCGGAAAGCTCCATCAAGACTCGGTTTTCGATCTCTTTTTTCGCAAAATTCCAGATCAGGGCGGATTTTGCGTCGCGGCCGGTCTGCAAGCCGCCATCGATTACATCCGCGGGCTGTCGTTCGCCGATAGTGATATCGACTACCTGCGCTCGCTGCGGATTTTTGACGACGCTTTCCTGAAATATCTGCGGGATTTTTGCTTCACTGGCGACGTGATGGGAATCGAGGAGGGCACGCTGGTCTTTCCCGGCGAGCCGCTGCTCCGCGTGACCGCGCCGCTGCCCCAGGCGCAAATGCTGGAAACCACGCTGCTCAACCTGGTGAATTTTGAAACGCTGATCGCCACCAAGGCGGCGCGGATTTGCGAGGCGGCAAAAGGCGGCACCGTTCTCGAATTCGGGCTGCGCCGCGCGCAAGGGCCGGACGGCGGCCTGCGCGCCTCGCGGGCCGCCTTTATCGGCGGCTGCGCGGCCACCTCCAACGTGCTGGCTGGCAAGGAGTTTGGGATTCCGGTGCGCGGGACCCACGCCCATGCCTGGATCATGTCCTTTTCGAGTGAGCTGGCCGCATTTCGCGCCTATGCGGAGGCGTACCCGGACGGCTGCACGTTGCTGGTGGATACCTACGACACCCTGGAGAGCGGCGTTCCAACCGCAATCCTGGTGGGCAAGGAAATGGAGGCGCGCGGCCAGCGGCTCAAGGGAGTGCGTCTCGACTCCGGCGACCTCGCGTATCTGTCCAAGGAAACGCGCCGCATGCTTGACGAGGCCGGCCTCAACTACGTGCAGATCGTCGCTTCCAGCGACCTCGACGAGTGGCTGATCCACGACCTGCGCAATCAGGGTGCGCGCATTGACACGTACGGCGTGGGCACGCGGCTCGTCACCTCGTACCGCACGCCCGCGCTGGGCGGCGTGTACAAGCTGGTGGCCGCCACCGACGATAGCGGCCGCATGACGCCGCGCATCAAGGTTTCCAGCAACGCGGAGAAGATGACCAACCCGGGCATCAAGCAGGTGTGGCGGCTCTACAACGACGACAACCTGATGCTCGGCGACGTGATCGCGCTCCAAGACGAGCATTTCGCGCCGGGCCAACGCATCAGGACGCGGCACCCTTCCCAATACTACGAGCGCAAGTCGTTTACTCGGGTGGCCCGCGTGGAGCCGCTGCTGACGCCGATTTTCCAGGGCGGCCAGTTGGTGTATCAATCCCCGCCGCTGCCAGAAATTCAACGTCGTGCCAGAGCCGCGCTTGGGACGCTGCGCAGCGAGCACAAAAGATTTTACAACGCGGATATCTACTGGGTGGGATTGAGCGAGCGCCTGTTCGATCTACGCGAGCGGCTGATCGAAGATACCCTTGGCGAGCACGTCACGCGATAGCCGGGCTTACAGCCCGAGATGGATGCGCAGTTTATCTTCCAGGGAAGCCATCGTGTCTTCGCCAAGCCGTCCTATCCGTTTGCGCAAGCGGGTCTTATCGAACGTCATGATGTCGGGTACACGAATCGTGCCGGGGCGATCCAGGCCGTTGTTGGCATCCGGCTGCACCACGACAAGAATGGGAATTTCGGCGATCGTTCCGGTGATGGGAACCAGAGTCACCCGCGGGCTCCTTCGGTTGGCGACATCAGACGATACGACGACCGCTGGCCGGACCTTTCTGAACTCGGTCCCGATGGAGGGCTCGAATGTTGTGAGCCAGATGTCTCCACGATGGATAGTCACAGGTCGTTGACGAGATCGGTAGTCGCCGCGGATTCGTAGTCGGTCCACCAGTCAGCATCTTCATTCCGACACAGTTCCGCGTACGCGTCGTAGGCCTGTTCGAGGTCTTCCTCACGCCGTCGACGACGAAACTCTTCTACAACCGTCGCGATCGCACGGCTACGGTTCTCGTCCATGCTATCAAGAAACGCGATGGCTTCCGAGGGAAGGGACACTGAAATCTTTGGCAACGACTCGCGCCTCCAGCTTCTGCCACCCAAGGTAGCAGAGTTGGGTAGCATTGTCAATCCCACCCACAGGAGGCAGACAGGGCGACACCGTCCGCGACAACGAGGCAGCGACGCCAGGTTCGAGGCTCCTCTTTGCGCAGCCTGGTTTACCCGTCTGGCTCTTCGTCCCAGAGCGGGCGTTCCAGATCCTCCCTGCGCAGCGGGGAAGGCGGCGACACCTTCGAGTCGCTGGGCGGGCGGGACGCGCCGAACACGTCGTCGACGCCCGGTAATATCCCCAGGCCGGCCAGGAAGCCGGGGCCGATTTCTTTTTTCATCCGCATGTCCGGAATATAGCGCGGCTTCTTCTCCTCCGGCGGCAACGCGGGCGCCGAAGTGTCCTCCTCGTGCGCACCCTCGCGAATATCGCTGAACACGTCGCGCACCTTCGCGCGCTTTTCGGGCGAGGTGGGTCCTTCCCGCGGCGGCGGGGGCGGCTTGACCGGCATGGTATATTCGGTCTTCTGGCCGGGCGTCGGAATCGGGGGTTTCTTATACGCCGTCGTCGGCATCGTCGGCGGACCGGGCGCCGTGGTAAATTGTTGCAGCACGAAAAAGGTATCGCCCTTGAGCGGCGCTTCGTCTTCCGCGGGCGGGGCCGGCTTGGGAGGCGGCGGGGCTGCGGTGGGCGGGCGCGCGGCCGCCGGTGGCCGCACCGGGACGTTGGCCGGCGCCACGCCCGGCGGCGGCGAGGACGGTCCGGGCGGCGCTGGCACCACGCGCGCGGGCGGCGCCTGAGGGGTGGGCGCCAGTGGCGAGATAAGCAATTCCCCGCGCTCGTTCGCGCGGATGCTCAATTCGTCCAGCACCCAGGGGACGTGCTCGTCGCCTTCCGGCAGCATCCACAGCCTGTGGGGCGCGAGCGCCGCCACAGTGCCGTTGGGGTACGCGGTCAGCGCCTGGTGCAGCAGCCGCCCTGGAATGGTGATGGTTGAATTGAGGTTCACCTGGGACGAGCGGATGTTAAGCAGCATGCCATCCCAGCGGGACGATCCCAGAAATTGCCCGGCCAGCGCGAAGCCCAACCGCCTCATCACTTCGGGATCATTGGACGCGGGAGCGACGGGGCGGCGCGGGAGTCCACCGGGCGGGCCTGCTGCGCGATGCTCCGTCACGTCCAGCCTCTCAGGTGGGCACCGCCGCGGGTGCCGCGAGAATTTGTTCGGCCAGCTTGTCAACCGGCAGGGTGACCAGATCGCGCACTGGGACCGCGTCGAGAAGCCGGTCGTCCCAATCACGATCGGTTTCCGTCACCTGGCTGCGCACGTCGTCGTAGCGCTGCATGTCACGCAGCACCGCGGCCTTCTTGTCGGCCGTCAGGGTTTCGTCGAACTCCAGGTGGAGCAGCACGAGGCCCTCCACCTGGCCGCTCGGCAAGATCGGCACGATGGCCAGCGGCTTGTGATCGCGCCGCCCCAGCCCGACGTAGCAGGAACGATGGCGCACCACTGACTCCTTGGTTCCAAACAGCGCGTGTCCGTCGTCGGCCCGGGAGTGCATCTGCGCGCTCATCCCCGTCTTGCGGACGGCCCGCACCGTGGAGCCGGCTTGCGGCTCGCCCAGCGTCCCCAGCCCGCGCACTTCGTACACCGTCACGCCAAGCACCTGGCGGGTGGCCGGGGTGATGGCTCGCAGGGCCGCGAAGTCGCGGTAGGCAAGCCCCTCGTGCGATACGCCGGCCTCGCGCAGGGCGCTGAAGATGGCGCCTTCGAGCGCTTCCTCCAGGCGGGAGATGCCCACCGTGATGGTCTTCGCCTGGTGCTTGATGGCGTCAATGGGGCGGGTCAGCTCGTGGATGGCGCGCGAGAGCGCCACGACCAGCCGCTCGACCACGTTGGCCGGGGTGCCCTCGGCGTGGAAGTCCGCGCTGAACTGGCCCAGCGATCGACCTCCGGTGAAGTACAGGAAGAGGCTGGAGAGCTGCACCCCCGCATCCACCGACAGCGAGGAATTATACAGGCCGCCGGACAGCTCGGACTGGAAGCGTGAGCCCACCGTCTTCACCTGTTGGTAGGCGCTGCTGGTGAACTCGCCGCCCTCGGAAAGCTGCTGCACCGCCAGCGCGCGGGCCGGACGCAGCACCGCGGCGCCGCGATCGATGGCGCGCGCGCAATAATATCCCCACAGGTGGCCGACCAGCGTGTTGAGCAGCACGGAGGCATTTTCCGAAGCGCGCGGCACGTAAATAATTCCGGCCGCGTATGGCTCAAAAGCGTCGAAGCCCTCGGAGCAGATGACGATGGGCAGCGACTTGTGCGACTTGAAAATGGCCACTTCCTTGACGGCGTCGCGCAGCGCCATCAGGGGAAGGCCCGCGGCGCAGACCAGCGTGAGCGGCTCGCTGGACAGGTCGATGTGCTTTTTGTCCTCGATAAAGTCGGTGGCGATGGACTTGTAGCACAGCTCGCTGAGCTTGATGCGGATCTCCTCGGCGGCGGCCCGGGTGGAGCCACTGCCCACCACGGCCCAGTCGCGCTTCGTGGTGGCGAAGGACTCCGCAAAGCGCTTGACCGGCGCGCTGTCGGCCAGCACCTTGCGCATCTTGTCGGGCAGGCGGCTCAACTCCTCAAGCTCCTGGCACACCTGCTCCTGGGATTGGACTTCGAGGATGAGCGCCATGTGGAGCGCGATGAGATATCCGGCCACCACCTGGCTGTAGAACGCCTTGGTGGAGGCCACCGACATCTCGATGTCGCGGCCGTCGCTGGTGTACAGCACGCCGTCGGCTTTGTAGACCAGATCCGAGTTGCGTCGATTCACGATGGCGATGGCCGCCGCGCCGCGCTGGCGCGCCATGTCGACCGTGCGGTTGGTGTCGGTGGTGGTGCCGGACTGGGATATTGCAATGATCAGCGCGTCGTCCAGCGATTCGTGCATGCGGTAGCCGGACAATTCCGAGGCCTTTACCGCGGAGATGGACAGCGCGCTGGCGCTCAGCGTCCGCTCCATCATGGAGGCCACCGCAGCGCCCGCGATGGCGGCCGTGCCCTGGCCGATGAGCAGCACGCGGCGGATCTGGCCCGACTTGAGCCGCTCGACGATGGCGCCGGGAAGCGCGTCCTCGCCAAGGTTCATGTGGACGCTTCGCTGGGGCTCGGTGGCCAGCTCGAATTTCCCCTGCAGTGTTTTCTGCACCGAAATGGGCGACTCGGAGATTTCCTTGAGGAGGAAATGCTGGTGCTCGCCACGGTTGATGTCGCGCGTGGTAATTTCGGCGGTTTTCACGTGCGACTCGTCGAGCGCGATCCGCTCGCCGTCGAAGGACCACGCTTCGATGCCATTTATTCCGTCGATGCGCTGGGCGTCAAGCACGAAGACCTGACCCGCGGTTTCCGGTTTTCCGGGGATGCGCTCCACGGTGCCGTCCATGCGTACGAAGCGCGCCGTGTGCTCGACCACGCCGTAAAGCTCGGAGGCGACCACGTAGCCGTGCGGGCCGATCCCCACGTACAGGGACTGGCCGCTACCGCGCAGCGCGAGGTAGGTGCGGTGCGGATCGGCGGTAGTGTGCATGATGATGGCCACCGAGCCCTCGAACTGGGATACCGCTTTGCAGAAGGCATCGCGCACGTCCGCGGCGCCACGGGACAGGTGGTGGGCGATCATCACCGGAATGATCTTGGAATCCGTGGTGATGCGGGGCGAGATCATCTGGCCGGTTTCGCTCTGCAGGGAGGCGCACAGCTCCTGGTAGTTGTCCACGTCGCCGTTGAGCGCGGCCAGCGTGCAGGCGGCGCCGTGAGGGGCTCCGTTGCGCCGCGCGCCGCCGACGGTCTCGCTGGTGACCGGATGGCAGTTGGGCTCGCTGATGATTCCGTTGGAGGCCCAGCGCGTGTGCGAGAACATGTTGGTGGCCGCCGGCGGGTCGCACAAGGCGCGCCAGAAAATCGCGTCGTTGTTGATCTGCTCGACCAGTTTCGCCACGTTGTCGCCCAAGGCGCCCACTTCCTGGGCCACTTTGAAGGTGAACACCACGCAGCGATGCGGCTCGTCGACGAGAATGGCGCCGCTGGTGAAGTCGGGGAGGGCGCGGCGCGCGTCCACCGCCGGGCCGCCTTCCGAGAGCCACTGCTGGAAGCCCTCCGCGCCAAACGAGACGAGGATGGAAAGGCCCAGCGAGTCGCGCCCGCGGACCTCCATGCGGCCGATGTTCTCCAGGATGGCGGCGAGCTTCCAGGCTTCGAAGCGGGCCTTGCGCGTTTCCAGGGAGCCCGCGGGGAGGAGCGCGCGCACCCGCTTCTGGGCACCCAGCACGTCGCGCTCCATGAGCCACGCGAGGTCGCGGGCGCGCACCCACAGGGCGTTCCACTGCTCCAGAATCCCCGTGCTGGCGCCGGGCGCGAGGGCCACGGCCTGGGTCTTCGCTTCCCACTCGGTGAGCAGGGCGGCGCCCTCGGCCATCAGCGTGTGAAGCGATTCGCTGGCGTAGATTTCCTCGAAGGCATTGTACTCGCGCAGCGCGGGCGTCAGCGCCTCAATGGCGGCGAGCAGCGGGGAAAAGGCGGCCGGGCCCTCAACCGAGGATTGCCCCAACCGCTCGAGGGCGGCTCGCAGCCCGTCCCAGTCAATGGGCGCGGTGCCCCGAGCGTCGTAGATGAATCCAGCGATGCCGCACATGGTCTGCTACTCTCCGTTTCGCCGGCCACACCATGCCAAAAGGCCCGCACCCCAGGGAACGGGCCGGCAGGCAGCAACCTTGCGAAGGATTCGCCAATCCGGGTGCCGCGTCCCTGCCAGGAACCCGGGGCCGGATGTCGAATGAAATTCAATGAGACTTGCAGAAGGGTTGGCAGCAATGGCGTTCGACATCCGGCAGAGGCTTGGAGGCGAAGAGGTGGCGTGGCGCTACCAGAATTCCCTGGTGGAGCAGTTCCTGGCTTCCCCAGAGGCGGAACGGGCTGGCGTGCGCGCCGGCAACTACGCATACGACTTGCTCGAATTTGCCTGGAATTACGAAGGGGTTACCCCGGTGACAATGCAGCCGGCCAACCTTCGTGAGGTCGTCTTCAACCTCTTTCCACGGAAGATTACGTGTTTCCCGGACGAGGCCGCGAATATTGTGCCGGAAGTGCGCGCGTTCTTGCAGTTTCTTTCGCGCGCCTTCAGCCTGGCCAATGCGGACCGCTGCCTGAAGTGTCTCGACGATGGCGCGGTGGAGCAGCTGCGCCGTGCTCTGGACGATCCCCGCAATTACGGAATGGCGAAGTCGGTGCTCATGAAGGGGCTGCGCGAGGGCGCGGACTTCAGCACGCCGGAGAAGCTGGAAGCGTGGCTCGCCCGCCAGAGCGGCGGCGTGTTCCCGCCGCGGCACCTTGAACAGCCCGACATTCAAATGGTGGACGACCCGTACATGCTGCAGGCGGCAAGCCGCTCACCGCGGCGTGGAGCCGACAAAGGTCGACGGAAAATGCAGAAGGCGAGCCGTAGACGGAACCGCTAAAAAATAAGTCGGGCCCACCGGTGGGCCCGACTGCTGCTGAGTCGGGCCCGCGGGTGAGCCCGACTCTCTCACTTAATGTGTGTGTGTGCCGATTCTCAGGGCAGTTCCTGGAACAGCAGCCCTTTTTCATTGTAGAAGGCCAGCGCGTTTCCGCTCGGTGAGAAGCGGATCGTGCCGGGCGCCACACCTTCAATGCCCGGCACCGGGCGCAGCGTGAAGTTGTCCGCCTCGCGGCCGTACCAGGTGGACATCTTGCCGGTGCTGAGGTCGAGGTGGCTGACCAGGATGTTGGAGCCGTCGGCGCTCATGTAGAGGTAATTGTACAGCTTGCCGGCGTCGCCGATTTTCCAGCGCTTCTTGGAGCCCAGGTCGCAAACCACCACGCCGGCGCTGGCCTTGTCCCAGCGGGCTGCATAGATCACCCGGTCCTGGCCGACCGCGATGCCGCCGTAGCCGAGCGCGGCGTCGATGGGCAGGGTGTCGTCGCCCACCGTGGCGAGCAGGCGCATCTTCCGCTCGGCGGCGTCGAGCATCGCGAAGTACGACTGCTCCGACGAGAACCACTGCTGCACGGCAAAACCCGCGGTGCGCTTGCGCAGGCCGTCAATGGCCCGCACGCTCTGGATGGCGGACAGTCCGCTGCCCTGCACGTCGACCGAGGCAATCGCGTCACCGGTCACGGCCTGCGCTTCGTCGTAGAAGTAACCGGGCGTGTGGAACTGGCCTTTCTCTCACCAGATCACTTCCGGCTGGGAGCGGAAACCCGGCTTGCCGGCCTCGTTCTTCCATAGAGTGCGGGCGCTCTTCTTCTCCAGATCGATGGCGATGAAGCGGGTGCCGAAATCGGACAACGCGAGCGCGGATTTTCCGTCCGGAGAGATCGCCATCTGCTCGAGCTGGGTGGTGGGCAGCAGCACGGCGTCAACCTTCGCGGCAGCGCCTTCGATGCGGAAGATCTTCACCTGCCACACCTCGCCGCGCGCCTTGCGTTTCGCATCGCGGATCTTCTCGACGCCCAGCAGAGTTTTCCCGTCCTGCGACATGTTGGCCAGCGAAAATGAAGTCGGATCGATCTTCATTTTCTTGAGCTGGTCGACGGTGAGCGTGATCTCCGCAGCGGCGGGCTTGACGAGCGCGAGCACCAGTATGGCCATAAGAAGGAAAAGGGAAGTCTTCTTCATTTCTGTGTAACCTCGTCCTGTGTATTTTTATTCTTACGGCCCGGGCGCTGATCACACTTTAGCACATCGTCTAGTGGCCGGTAACGATTTTTGGTTAGGGATCCGCAAGAATCGTGGTTAACGTTTGGCAAGAAAATCACGCCTGATTGCCGCGTCGGAGCGTGAGCCAGGAGGCGGCATACAGACCAATCACCAGGACGGTGATGATCCGCATGCCCCACAGGAAGGTCAGCGACTCGAGCATGCCTCCCACGATCGCGCCGATGAGATTGGAGCCAAGCGCCACGTTGCGCCGCGGAAACGCCTCAAATTGCTTGACGAATATCAGGCCCGCGAAAAACACCGGCGCGCATAGAAAGAGCGAAGACAGAAAGGCGCGGGTGGCAAGGGGAAAATTCTGGAAGGCGCTCAGCGGCACCAGCAGGTTGATCAGCAGGGTGCCCAGCAGCAACCCGTAGATTAGCGGAATGGCTCGTCTGGTCAGCCGCTCGGCCAGGCAATTGGCCAGGAAGATGAACAGAAGCACCGCGGTGATGACGAAGGAATTCACTACCCAGGTGGAGCCGAAGAGCAGCATGGCGCGGCTGATGGCGTGCACCTCCAGCAGCAGGAAGGCTGCTCCCAGCAGGAAGAACGTGGGGTCGACGCGCTCGCCGCCGGCAAATAATATCCGCTTCAAGATCCAGAGCGTGAGCAGCACCAGGATGGATATCGTGACGTATTCGGCGGGCAGCGTGGGTTGCTCCAGATACAGGTAGGGCCAATCGTCGGTGGTGGGAACGACCCTGGCGGTCGCGGTGCTGCCGGAAGTGCGGGCGGCCACCTCGGGCACCGCCTTGACGGCCGCCATCATGCGCTCCTGATCGGCCCGGGTGGACGCGATGAACAGCGCGCCGGAGGCGCCGTAGCGGAAGGTGTAGGTTCCGCTGTCTAGAGAGTAGAGCAGGGGCAGATGTCCAAAGATGTCCATCAGCAGGCGGTCCAGGCGATACCCGACAAACGGTTTCGGAAGGGCGAAGCCGCAGAACAGGACGCCGTCCGGCTTGAGCAGGGCGGCGGCTTCCTGAAAAGCTTCGCGGGTGTACACGTAGTTGTCCAGGCGCAGGTTGTTGAGCCCGGAAACCTGGGTGTGCGAGTCGAGCAATGCGAACCGGATGGCGTCGAACTTCTCGGTGGAGCGCTTGAAATACGCGCGCGCGTCGTCGACCACCACTTCCACGCGGGGATCCGAGTAGGGCTGTTCCGGATGAAACTGGCGTCCCAGCGCGACGATGGCCGGGTCAATCTCCACCGCAACCACGTGCTCGGCCCCGGCGCGCAGCGCGGAGGCGACGTCATTGCCGCTGCCGGCTCCCACGATAAGCACGGATTTTGGCGCTTTCTTGAAAACCCATGGGGCCACGTACCAGCTGCTGCGAAGCAGCGCCGCGTCGTATTTCTCCGGGTGTTTCTGGAGCCACTCGCTGCTCAGATTCACCATTCCCTGATACCAGACGCCGTTGACCTCCAGGTGATATCCGAACTTGAAATTGTCCGGCTCAGACACAGCCTCGCGCAGGATCAACTTGTGGTACGGGGACCATACGACCTTCTCAGCAGGCGCCGGCGGGTGCAGCGCGGCCAGCATGGCCAGTCCGAGCAGGCCAGCAGTACCCACCCGCGTGCGCACGTCGGGCATGGCGATCAAGTAGAGCAGCAGGGCCACCGCAAACCACGCGGCCGGGGGGAGCCACGCGAAGCACAGCGCGTTGAAAATCCACACGCCGGCCAGACTCCCCAGGATGTTCGCGGAATACGCGCGGATCGCGTTGGAAGGCTCGTTCATCCAACGGCCCATCAACTGACCAAGAGGAAAGAACACAAACGCGATGGCCAGAAATGAGCCCAGCAGAAGGAACAGCCCGCGAGCCAGCGCGAGCCAGTCGACGATGGCCGGCTTTTCCTGGTACCACACGTACACCTGGGAGAGGGAGCCGAGATCGTCGGTGATGTGCTGCAGCGGCCGCCAGCCGGTGTTGATGGGGTCTTCGACCAGGATCACCAGCCCGGCCAGCACCGCCGCCGAGGCCACCGGCCAGGCGCGCCGATCCGAGGCGTAGCAGCCCAGGCCCATTCCCAGGAAGACGGCCAGCAGAACCAGCGAGTGCAGGTAAGCGAAGATGCGGACCTCGCTGGCGTACCATCGAATCACCAGCATCTCGACAAACAAGATCAAGACGCTGATCCAGAAAATGCGTGCGGTCATGTGCGCCAGGACATTCTACGCGGAGCGCCGCCACCCTACAGCAAAGAACATGTCTACTCGCCGATGATTTTCACGAGGACCCGCTTGCGCCGCTTTCCGTCAAACTCGGCGTAGAAAATCTGCTCCCAAGGCCCGAAATCCAGCTTGCCTTCAGTGATCGCGACGACCACCTCGCGGCCCATGACCTGCCGCTTGACGTGCGCGTCCCCGTTGTCCTCGCCGGTGCGGTTGTGACGGTATTTTTGCGGGGATGCGTCGAACGGCGCGAGGCGTTCCAGAAAATCGTCGAAATCCTGCAAGAGACCGGATTCGTCGTCGTTGACGTACACGCTGGCGGTGATGTGCATGGCGTTGACCAGCACCATCCCCTCGCGCACGCCGCTTTCCCGGACGCACTCCTCCACCTGGCGCGTGATATTGATGTAATCGCGGCGGTTGGGCGTCTGGAACCACAGCTCCTTGCGAAACGACTTCATGCCTCCACCTTGCCGCGCGCCAGCACGTCCCGCGCTTCGGGGCTGTCCGGGCGAAGGCGCAGGGCGCGCTCGGCCATCAGCCGGGCCGGCTCGAAGTCGCGCTCCTTCAGGTAACGCTCGGCGCGTCGCAGAAGCACGGCGAACCGCTCGTCGAGCGAGACGCTTTCGATGTCCCACTCCGGCCGCAGCAGGTGCACGCCGTCCGTCTCGGCGGCGATGCGATCCGCTTCGTCAAAGGCTCCCGCGGCCTGGCGGTCGAGCGCCTTGCGGACCCGCTCGAACAAGGGGCGGATGCGCTCCACGGTGGCGTTGCGGTCCTTGATCATGTAGTCGTCAGGGTCGGCCGCTTTCCCGCTGAACACCTTGGAGAGGAGCGCCGCCTTGGCCCGGGCCGCGGCGAACAACTCGTCGCACATCCGCTCGGTGCTGTCGATTCCCACGTCGCACGCGGAGTGATTGTCACCCACCGGGGCCCGCAGATCATAGGCCAGGAAGGCAATCTTGCGCTCGAGGTCAAGCTTGATGACGTCCACGCAGAGGATCCCGATACGCTGATTCTTCATGGACGGAGGTTGCGCGCCGGGGTGGAGCGACTCCTTCTTGAGGGCCGCGTGGACGACCCCCTGCCGTAACGTTCACACGGCGGCAACATTCATCGCTTGTCGCGGCGGGCTTGACGACGCGATGGAAGAGTATGACCGACAACCTGACTCCTTTCGACGCCCGCACCGCGCTGGAGCTGGAACTGGGGCGCTTCGTGGAAAACGCCGAACTGCTGGAGTGGTTCGTCTATGGCGTGCCTTCGCTGTCGCGGCGGGTGGCGCAGATTCTGCGTTCGGTCAATCTCGATACCCTCATTGCGGGTCTGGAAGCCACCTTGATGGAGAAGCTCAGCGTCCAGGAAGCCGTGTACGAGCGGCTGGCGCGCATGCTGGACGGCGGTGACGCGGTGCTGGCCCGCGACATCCTCGCGCGTTCCACCAGCAGCGAGGCGGCCGCGCTGTTGCACCGTCGCGCACGGCTGGCATGAAAAAAGCGCGCTCCGAGCGCGCAGCGGACGGTCAACGTTGAGCGTCCCTGATGGGACTGCTGCTACCCACCCCACAGGAAGATCTTCTTCGCGCGCACCTTCAGGTCCCAGGTGGCGCCGCCGTGCACCGTGATCTTCATGCCCTTCTGGAGCAGCTTCCAGGAGAACGACGGCACCTGCTTGTCGAGCACGTACATCTTCGTGTTGCCGTCCACCAGGACGTCCGCCGCGGTGCCGTCCTTGTCCGCCGGGCTGACCTTGATGACGCCGCGGTCCGGCTGGATCGCGGTGACTTTGTATCGACGATCGACGACGACGAGCTGGGCGTCGGCCGGAGTCGCGGCCAGCGTGGCTATGACAGCGATTATCAACACATAGGGGAGCGCGCGCACCGACATCGAAAAGCCTCCTGGGTGGCTGATTGCTGCTGGTAGAACCTCTGACCACCAGAAAAGTTGTCAACGAATGTCCTCATTTTCCGCCTTGCTTGAAGAGGTGCCTCCCTACGACGCCTATCCGCGCGTCGAGGCGCTGCACAACGCGGCCCGCTGGCTGGCCGAGCAGTATCCCGATCACTGCGCGTTGAGCGAGATCGGCCGCTCTCGGCAGGGCACTCCCATCCTCAGCCTGCGGGTCGGGGACGGGCCGTTCCAGGCGCTCGTGGTCGGCCTTCCCCACCCCGACGAGCCCATCGGCAGCCTGATGATCTCGTTCCTGGCCAAGCGCCTGCTCGACGATCCGGAGTGGCGCCGCGACATGAGCTTTACCTGGCACTTCGTGTGGGCCGCCGACCCGGACGGGGCGCGCCTCAACGAGGAGTGGTACCACGGGCCGTTCGACCCGGGCTTCGTGGGGCGCCACTATTATCGGCCGGTCGAGCGCGACCAGTTCGAATGGTCGTTTCCCCTGGACTACAAGTTGGTCTCCTTCACCACCCCCAATCCGGAGAGCGCCGCGGTGATGCGGCTCATCGACGGCACCCCCATCGACTACCTCGCGAACCTGCACAACTGCACGGTGGGCGGGGCGTATCTCTATCTCTCCCACCCGGCCGCCGACCTGCACGCGCCGTTCTATGAGATGCTGGCCCGCGCGCGCATCCCCCCGCACCGCGGCGCGCCCGAGGTCCCCTACCTGATGAGCTTCGACGGCGACGCGGTTTTTCGCGCGTACGGCAGCCGCGACGTGTACGACTTCTACGAGCGCGTCGGCCACCCCGACCCCGGGAGATTCGTCACCGCCGGCACCTGCTGCGACGAGTACGCCATCGCGAAGTGGGACGCGTTCACGCTGGTCTGCGAGCTGCCCTACTTCGTCCACCCCGACGTGGCCGTGCGCGAGCGTGCCGGCGGCACCCGACGCGCCTTGCTGGCGGACGCGTGGCGCCGGGAGTCCGAGGCCGTTGCCTGGGTGGAGGATTTCTGGAAGCGCTGCGACGCGCGCGTCTCCGACAATCCCTTTGGGCGCGTGCTGCGCGAGTACGTGGGGGGATATCGCCAGCACCGCGAGGCCGAGCTTGCCGACGCCCAGGCCACGCCCGCAACCGTGGCCGAAGAGGCGGACGTGCGCGTGATGCGCGGTTACGACCATCTCTTTGTGCTCGGGCAGACGGCCCGCGCCCTGGCATGGGAGCTGGGCGTGCGGCCTGTCGGCTGGCAGGGCGGCGACCCGCCGAGGGCTGGCTGCGAGGGGTTGCTGGCCGAGGCCAACGCGCGCTACGACGCGTTGCTGGCCTCGGTGCAGGCGCTGTCACCGATTGTGACGCCGACGCCGGGCGTGCTGGCGCGCGGCATGCTGGAGATGGTATTGCACGGCGCGGTACACGCCCGCGACAAGCATCGCGGCGGACGTCCCCGGGGGGCCCAGATTGCGTCGGGGAAAGGGTGGACCGCATGAGCGAGGCGGCGATCACCGAGGAAGTCCGCGCGCTGTACGAAAAATATCCGTTCCCCGGCCCGTATGCGTCGGAAAAGCCGCCCCAGCTCGACGGCATGACCTCGTACACCTACGTCTGCTACCAGGCGTTCCGCGAATATCGCAGCCACCAGGGCCGCCGCATTCTTGACGCCGGCTGCGGCACCGGGGAGACGCTGCGGCGCTACGCGCTGAACAACCCGGGCGCGACGCTGGTGGGCTTCGACTTGAGCCAGGCGTCGCTGGATCTGGCCGCCGAAAAACTGGGCCGCGTGGAAGGCGTGGAATGGCATCTCGAGCAGCGCGACCTGCTGGAGCTGGCGCCTCCCAAGGAGCCATTCGATCTGGTGAGCTGCACCGGCGTTCTGCACCACCTGGCCGATCCGCTCAAGGGGCTGCGCAATCTCGTCCCTTATTTGAAGCGCGACGGGATTTTCGCCATCTATCTGTACAGCGCGTACGCTCGGCGCGAAATTGAGATGGCCGCCGAGATCATCCGCATGCTGTGCGGGCCGCAGGAGTCCATGGACAAGCGCATCGATGTGGCGCGGCGGTTTTTCCGAGGCTTGCCGGCCGGGCATTTTCTTCTCGATCAGGCGAAATTCGAGACTGACGTGCGCGACTGGATTGAGCGCGACGAGCACCTCGCGGACATGTACCTGCACCCGCGCGAAATCAATTACACGTTCGACATGGTACTGGAGTTGCTCGATGGGGCCGGCCTGGAAATCGTCCGTTTCTACGACGAGGAGGCCTGGGATCTCGAGCGACTGCTGCCAGACGAGGACCTGCGGCGGCGGACCATGTTCATGAGCCGGCGGCAGAAATATCGACTGGCCGACCTGCTCCATCCCCGGCCTTCCTACATTTTCATGGCGCGGCACAAGGCCTATACGCCGTCCCGCACGGTCGGGGACGTGCCGCTGATTTCCCCGGTGGCGGCCTGGGTGACGCGGCGGCCGGCGGTGGCGCGCCCTTCGATCCCCCCGGACACGATGATTGAAGTGCTCGGCTTCGCGCACCGCTCCTACCGCCTGGACGGTGACGCGGTTGAGGCCCTGGCCCTGTGCGACGGCGCCCGCACGGTCGACGAAGTGGCTGACGCGCGCGCCGCGGCGACCGGAGCGGATGTTGCAACGGCGCGGAAAATCAATCGCACGCTGTTCACAACCCTTGAAAAACAGGGAATCGTGTTGATGAAGCCTAAGGAGGCGTCCCCCGGTACAGGAATCTGACTCCTTCTTGAAGAAAATTAGCAAAGTGCGTGTGAAAGCGATCTGGAGCGTGATCTTTGGCGCCGTCGGCATGCTGGCCGTGGGCACGGTCACGTATGCCATGGTATCCTTCCACGTGACCGGCGCGACGCCCGCCGATCAGGCCTGTCTGGGCAGGAACACCATCCCCATCACGGTGTCGTACGCCGGCTTGCCCGGTACCGTGTCTCTCGCTATCGACGGCAGTCCACTCGAAGTGCGCGACGACCGGGAGAAGAAGATGTTGATCGCGGAGGCGCTGAACGTGCCGGACGGCGCGCACGCGATCGACCTCGTCGTGCGCCAAAAGATCGGCTTCAGCGAAGTGCGCAAGTCCTGGCAGGTCAACGTGGACACCCGTCCGCCCCGGGTCACGCTGTACACCCCGAAAGTCGACGCGATCGTGAAGGAGTCGCCCTGCAAGATCAACGGGCACACCGAGGCCGGCACGAAGTTGACGGTGGCGGTGTCGCCTTCGCCCGTCGACTTCAAGCCGAGCGCCTTCACCGCCGACGAAAAAGGCTATTTTTCGACGTATGTTCCGCTTGCGGAAAACCAGAACACGGTGCGCCTGGACGCGGTGGACCGCAGCGGCAACCGCACCATCTCCAAGCGCACCGTGGTGTGTGATCGCACCGCGCCCGCGGTGACGAATCCGACGAAGACCCGCAATCTGACGCTGGAAGACGCGCCCACCGTGACGCTCAAGGCTACCATTGTGGAAAAAGGCTCCGGCATCAGGCGCGCCACCATCAAGCTGGACGCGCACCCGGCAAAGCCGGTTGAGATCTCTGGGAGCGGCGAGATTGTCTGGAGCGCCGATGACCTCCCCCAGGGCGAGCGGGAAATCACCCTCGAGGTTGAGGACGTGGCCGGCTGGATGACCACCCACCGATGGAATTTCCTGGTCGACACCACCGAGACGTTCGGCCGCGCGCAGATGACCCGCGGGGCGCGCGGCAAGGACGTGGCGCGCCTGCAGAAGCGTTTGGTGAAGCGGGGCTTTCTCACCGAGGGAGAGGTCACGTCGCTGTTTGACGAGCGCACCGAGTGGGCGCTCAAGCAGTTCCAGATGCAGCAGAAAATGGAGCCGGACGGCATGGCCGGCTACAAGACCATCGCTGAATTGTCGCCCAAAATCTACATCAACCTGGATCGCTTCTCGCTGTTGCTGGTGGACGGCGGCAACAAGGTAAAGTCCTACGGAGTGGCCCACGGGATGCCGGAGTATCCCACGCCGGCCGGAGATTTCCACGTGATGTTCCTGGAAAAAGACCCCACCTGGATTCCGCCCAGGGACTCGCTGTGGGCGCGCGAGGCGAAAATGACGCCGCCGGGACCCGGCAATCCGCTGGGCACCCGCTGGATCGGGCTCGATTCCGCCGCCGTGGGCATCCACGGAACTCCGTCCGCGTGGAGCATCGGCTCGCGCGCGTCGCACGGCTGCATCCGCATGCGCATCTTCGACGTCGAGGATCTTTTCGAGCGCGTGAACGAGGGCATGGAGGTCGTCATCTTCTGGGAGCGCGACCGTAAGGAGCTGGCGAAGAAGTACTGGGCGAATTAGGCGACGAGGTTGAACCCGTCTACCTGAGTGATTCCGTGCTTTTTCTCCAGCGCGGCAAACTCATCCCGGAATTTCGCTTCCATCTCGCGGCGCTCGCTCTCCGGCAGGAACGCGGCGCGCACGCCGTTGATGCCGATCTGCTGGAGGTCCTTTACCGACAGGCCCCAACGCTCGTGCGCTTCCTGGTAGTCGTGCGAGAGGTCGATGCCGCTGACCGCCGGGTCGTCCGTGTTGATGGTGACCGGCAGGCCCTTCTCGAAGAAGGAGCGCATCGGGTGCTGGTCCCAGGTTTCGACGGCGCCGGTCTGGATGTTGCTGGTGGGGCAAATTTCCAGCGGAATGTTTCTGTCAAGCACCAGGCTCTCGACGGCGGGGTCCTGGTAGGTGCGCACGCCGTGGCCGATGCGATCCGCGCCCAGGTTCTCGATGGAGGTGCGGACGTTCTCGGGACCGCCGGCCTCGCCCGCGTGCACGGTGACCTTCAGGCCGGCTTTCTTGGCGTCCTGGAACACCTGGGCGTAGGGCCCGGGCGGATAGTGGAACTCGTCGTTGGCGAGGTCGAGGGCGACCACGCCCTTGTCCTGGTACTGCTCGGCGAGAAGCTCGGCCTGCCTGGCGGGCGCTTCGCCCATCTGGCGCTCGACGATGACGATGAGGTTGACGTTGATGCCGGAGTCTTTCTCGCCCTGCTCCATGCCGGCCACGACGCCGTCCATGACGTCCTTGTGCGGAAGTCCGTAGGTGCCCGCCATGTAGATGGGGGAGAAGCGCAGCTCGAGGTACTTGACGTTGTCCTTCGCGGCGTCGTTGACGACAGCGCGGGTAATGTCGATGATCGCTTCCTTGCTTTTGAAGATTTTGCCGATGGTGTCGAATTTCTTGAGGAAGTCGAGCAGGGTCTTGTCGTCTTTAGTGACCTGCAGGAAGGGACGCAACTCTTCGAGATTGCGGGTGGGCAGCTCCACGCCGTACTTGTCGGCGGCGGCCAGGAAGGCTTCGGGGGAGATGGCGCCCTCGAGGTGGCGGTGCAGGTCGACCTTGGGCATCGCCTTGAGGAAGCCCTCGACGTCGCCTGTGCTCGGGGTGAAGGTCTCACGCTGGGCCCTGAAGTTCAGCCCGCCCACGTTGGTGGCGGAATCGCCCGTGACTCTTGGCCCAACCAGGCTGTTGGCGTTGAGTGCACCGATCATGACACGAACCCCTTGTCTCTTTTGACCAGTCTAGCAGGGGATTCACGGGGGGGCCATTGCCCGGATGTGAACATCCGGGCCTTCCGGAGGGTAATGCAGAGTGGGGGCGTACTGAGAAGTTTCAATGAGCGTCCCCGAGGAAGACCGGGAAAGCCCGGTCATCCCGATTTCATGGGCCGTTGCGGCCCTCTTGCTGGTCCTGCCGTGGATTTGCGCGCGCCTCCTGGGAATCCACCCGGACGACGTCACCACCGTGGTGATGGCCGGGCTGTCCATCGTGGGCGCCGCATTCATCCTCTCGTGGGCCGCCGAGCTTGCCCAGCTAGAGATGTCCCCGGCGCTGGCCACGGTATTCCTGGCGCTCGTCGCGGTCTTGCCGGAATACGCCATCGACCTGTACTACGCGTGGGACGCGGGCAAGGCGCTGGCCGTCTGGAACGGCGCTCCGCCGGTCCCGGAAGCGTTGGGACTTCCCATGGCCAACATGACCGGCGCGAACCGACTGCTCATCGGCATGGGCTGGACCATGGTGGTGTTCATCCACTGCTGGCGCGCGAAGAAGCACGACCTGAGCCTGCAGGGCTTCATCGAGCTGGATCACACCTACCTGATCGCCGCAACGCTGTATTCCTTTGTGATCGCCTGGAAAGGCTCGCTGTCCATGTTGGACTGCGTCATCTACGTCGCCATGTTCGCGATGTACGTGCGCCAGGCGATGCGCCAGCCCACCGAGGAGCCGCACCTGGAGGGGCCGGCCGCCATGGTCGGGTTGATGGCCCGCGGGCCTCGGCGCGTCGTGAACGCGGTGATGTTCGCGTTCGCGGGCTTCGCCGTCTTCCTGGCCGCGGAGCCGTTCGCGGAGGGGCTCAAGCACATTGGCGAGCGCTTCAACATCGAGACGTTCTTGCTCGTGCAGTGGCTGGCGCCGCTCGCCTCGGAGTCGCCGGAGTTCATCGTGGCCGCCCTGTTCGCGTGGCGCATGCACGCGCGCATGGGGTTCGGCGCGCTGGTTTCCTCGAAGGTGAACCAGTGGACGCTGCTCGTCGGCATGATCCCGCTCGCCACGTGGATCGCGTCCAGCGGCCACCTCGCCATGCCGCTTGACGAGCGCCAGCGGGAAGAGCTGATGCTCACCGCCGCGCAGTCGGTCTTTGCGGTGGCCGTGCTGGGCAACCTGCGGATGTCGCTGTGGGAGGCGCTCGCGGTGCTGGTACTGTTCGTTCTCCAGCTCTTCATGCCGACCACGCAGATGCGCTGGGTCTTCAGCATCGTCTACGTGGTGCTGGCGGTCGTCGTGCTGGCGAGCCGGCGTGAGTACCTGCCGGGCATCCGCGACAACTTCGTACGCTTTTTCCGCTTGTAGACGCAGGATTGCGGGCCGGAATTGAAGAAAAATCATTACCTCACTTCTCTCCGGGAGCCCGACAGGGCGATCAACCGTTGGAAGCAGGCCGTCAAGCCCAGATGGCGTCGGCTGTGCCGATCCCAAAATTGGAGGCCCCTTGAGCGCCACCCGCGCCCTGCCGAGCACTCGCAAGCCGCCGGATCACTGGCTGCTGGCCATCGTCTTCACGTTGCTCGCGCTTGGCCTGATGATGGTGTTCTCCTCGAGCAGCGTGACCGCCGCGGGGATGCGGGAAACCAACCACGACCCCTACTTCTTCATCAAGCGCCAGGGAATGTGGGCTTGCGTCGCGCTGATGGCCATGTGGGTGGCCATGCGCATCGACCTGGAGAAGTTCCGCAAGCTCTCCTTGCCGCTGGTCTTGCTCGCGGTCGGGATGCTGGTGGCGGTGCTGGTTCCCGGCATCGGCGTGGTGGTCAACGGCGCGCGCCGCTGGATCGCGGTGGGCGGGTTCACCTTCCAGCCTTCGGAGTTTGCCAAGTTCGCGCTGATGTTCTATCTTGCGGACTGCCTCGCGCGACGGGGCACGAAAATCCAGCAGGGCGCCCGTCTGGTTCCGCTGTTGGCGATTTTCGGATTGATCGTGCTGCTCATCGAGATGGAGCCGGATCTGGGAACGGCGCTGGTGGTGGCCGCTGGCTTCTTTGCGGTGCTTTTCATGTCGGGCGCGCGCTTCTCCCACCTGGCCGGGCTGGTTGGGATGGGCATCATGGGCGTCATCATGCTGATTATCAAGGAGCCGTACCGCTTTGACCGCATGCTGGTCTTCCTGGATCCCTGGAAGGACCCGGAGAAGAACGGCTACCACATGGTACAGTCGCTGCTGGCGCTGGGGAGTGGTGGCACCTGGGGGCTGGGTCTGGGCGAGAGCCGTCAGAAATTCTTTTATCTTCCCGAGCAGCACACCGACTTCATCTTTGCGGTGCTCGGCGAGGAATTGGGGCTGGTCGGAACCCTGGCCGTCCTGTCGCTGTTCCTGTTGTTCCTCTACAAGGGTTTCAAGCTGGCGGTGAAGTCACGCGACAATTATCTAGGGCTTCTCGCCGGCGGCATCACCTTCACCATCGCCTTTCAGGCGTTTCTCAATATTGGCGTGGTGTCGGGCGCCATGCCGCTGACCGGAATACCGCTGCCGTTGATCTCGTACGGCGGCACCTCCCTGGTGCTGACGCTGTCCTCAGTGGGCCTGCTGGTCAACGTCTCCACCCGCCGCCGCGAGCGCCGTGAGGAGAGCGAGGAGATCAGCGCGCCGGTCAGCGAGACCGAGAGTCTGACCCGGAAATTCCACGACATGGGCTACGGGCTGGTACCGGTCACGCGGGTGCGCGAGCGCCGTCGGGCGCGCCGCTGATGCTCCGCGTCGTCGTCAGCGGCGGCGGCACCGGCGGGCACGTTTATCCTGCGATTGCGGTGGCCGGCGGCATTCGCGAGCGTTTTCCGGACGCGGCCATCTTGTTCGTGGGCACGCGTCGAGGCCTGGAGGCGACCGCCGTCCCCAAAGCCGGTTTCGAGATCGCGTACGTGCACGCGCGCGGCCTGGCATCCCATCCCCTCAAGCTGGCCCATGCGCTGTTCGACAACGCGCTGGGCACGGCGGAGGCGCTCGGGAAGTTGCGCGGATTTCGGCCGGCGGTGGTGGTGGGCAGCGGCGGCTATGTGTCCCTGCCGGTGGGGGCCGCGGCGCAGACGATGGGGATTCCCACGGTGCTGCTCGAGCAGAACGTGGTGCCCGGCAAGGCCACGAAATTCCTCAGCGGGCGCGCCACGAAGGTGTGCGCCTCGTTCGATTCCACGATAGGCAAGCTGGATCATCCGGAGAAGGCCGTGGTGACCGGCAATCCGGTGCGGCGGGATATTCTAGAGCGCACGCGAGCGGATGGGCGCGCCAGGATGGGCGTTCCCGAGGATGCCTTTTGCCTGCTGGTGACGGGCGCCAGCCAGGGGGCACGCTCGGTGAACGAGGCGGTGGTGGCGGCGCTTCCCTCGTGGAAGGAGCGGCCCTGGCAGGTCATCCACCTGACCGGCGAGGGCGAGTTCGCTTCGGTGAAAGGACGCGCCGAGGGCGCCGTGGAGGGCGGCCTGCTGAAGTGGCGCGGGATGGCCTTCTGCGACGACATGGCCAGCGCGTACGCCGCCGCGGACGTCGTGGTGGCGCGGGCGGGGGCGACGACCATGGCGGAGCTGACCTGCCGCGGGCTGCCCGCGATCCTGGTGCCGTATCCGCACGCCGGGGCCCATCAAGTGGACAACGCCCGCTGGCTGGAAGCGCGCGGCGGGTCGGTCACGATCTTGAATGAGGACGCGCTGGCTTGTGTCGGGCCGGCGGTCGTGGGCCTCGCGGAAGACGCGGAGCGGCGCGCGCGCATGGCCGAGGCCTCGCGGGCGGCGGGTCACCCCGACGCGGTCGAGCGCATCGTGGACGAGGTGGCCTCGGCGGCCGGGATGCGGACGGTGGATTTAGCCACCGGAAGGCTGCATTCGTCCGAATGAAGCCACCCGCTGGCTAAAGATGCCCGGATGCAATGCGGGTGGGGGGCGCAGGAGCCTCTCTGGGGGTCATCCAAGATCGCCCCATGGCTTCTGAGTACATCCTGGTGGGGGTCGCGTGGCCCTACGCCAACGGTCCGCTTCACCTGGGGCACATCGCCGGGGCGTACCTGCCCGCCGATATTTTCGCCCGCTACCATCGGCTCGCGGGCAACCACGTGCTCATGGTCAGCGGCAGCGACCAGCACGGCACGCCCATCACCATGCGCGCCGAGCAGGAGGGCGTGCCGCCGAAGGTCATCGCGGACCGCTACCACGCCTCGTTTGTGGATTGCTGGCAGCGCCTTGGCGTGCAGTGGGAACTGTTCACCGCCACCACCACTGAAAACCACTACAAGATCGTCGGGGACATATTCCAGCGTCTGTACGACAGGGGCACAATCTACCTCGACTCGATGGAGATGCCGTTCTGTCCGAAGGATCAGAAATTTCTCGCCGACCGCTACGTCGAGGGCACCTGCCCTTATTGCGGCTACACCGATGCCCGCGGCGACCAGTGCGACAACTGCGGCCGCACCTACAACGCGCTTGACCTGAAGGAGCCTCGCTGCAAGTTCTGCCACACCACGCCGGAAGTGGCGCGGACCGAGCATTTCTTCTGCAGGTGGTCGGAGTTCAACGAGCCGTTGCGCGCCTGGGTGGAAGACAAGACGTACTGGCGCAAGAACGTCTTCAATTTTACCAGACGCTATCTCGAAGAGGGACTCAAGGACAGCGCCATCACTCGCGACATCGAGTGGGGCGTGCCGGTGCCGATTCCCGGTTACGAGAACAAGCGCATCTACGTGTGGTTCGATGCGGTCATCGGCTATTATTCGGCGAGCCACGAGTGGGCACAGCGGAGCGGAGATCCGGAGGCGTGGCGGCACTGGTGGACCAACCCGGAGGCGCGCGGTTATTATTTTATCGGCAAAGACAACATTCCGTTCCACACGCTGCGCTGGCCCGCGGTGCTGATGGGCTGCGGCGGGCTGAATTTGCCCTACGACGTGCCCGCCAATGAGTATTTGAACCTGGAAGGATTGCAGTTCTCCAAGTCGCGCGAGCACGCGGTGTGGGTGCCGGTGTTCCTGGATCGCTTCGATCCGGATCCTTTGCGGTACTATCTGTCGATCAACATGCCGGACAGCACCGACGCCGATTTTTCCTGGAAGGAATTCCAGCGCCGCAACAACGACGAGCTGGCGGCCGCCTACGGTAACCTCGTGCACCGCATGCTGACCTTTATCGGGAAGCACTACGAGGGGACGGTGCCGCCCGCAGACCATCGCCAGCCAGAAGACGAGGCGCTCCTCCAAAAGATGCGCGACGCGTTCCCCAGGGTGGGCGGGCTGCTCGCCGCCTGCGACTTCAAGGATGCCATCCGCGACGTGATGGCGGTGTGCCGCGAAGGAAATCAATATCTTGATCAGCAGCAGCCCTGGAAGACCATCAAGGTGGACCGCGATCGTGCGGGAGCGGCGCTGAACACGATTCTGAATTACATCAACGGGCTGAAGGTGTTATATTCACCGTTCCTGCCGAACTCGAGCGCGAAGCTGCACGAGCTGCTTGGCAACCCGTATCCCGCGTCCGAGGAGCGCTGGGAATTCCGCGAACTGACGCCGGGCGCCGCGCTGGCCCAGGGGCCCACGCCGCTGTTCAAGAAGCTCGAGGACGATATTATCGAAGAGCAGCTGGCGCTGCTCAAAAAGTCTGACTAAACCGGGGTAGAGCCATGAATCCGATAGCGCTGTTACGTCCGTTTGACGGCTTTCTTGAGGAGGCACAGGCGTCGGAGGCGCCCTTTGGCCCGAGCGAGCGGACGCCGCACTTCTTTTCCGGGCGGTATGTTCGAGGTGTGTGCCAGGACGGTGACCGTCTGTGCGTGGCCGGCGAGTTCGGACTGGCGCGTGTGCACCTCGACTCCGGAGAAATTGATCGATTCGACTTCGCCAACCTGCTGCCGTGAGGGTCCGCGACAGCGTGCGCGGCATTGCCGGACGCGGCGTTGGTGATCGGAACTGAGCGCGGCGTCTTGCACCGCGACGCATCCGGTTGGTGCCGAACAAGTTTCCCGCATGACGGTGGAATGGTTTACCGGGTCTGGGCGTCGCCTCACGGCTTCTGGGCCTCGCTGGGATCTGGACTATATTTCCGCGACCGAGAACGAAATGTCTGGAGCCGCTTGCATGGAGTGGATTCACTGCCCGGCAGCGTGCTGGAAACCGAGGACGGAGTCTACGTTGCGGAGGATTCGCGAGTGGCTTTCTTTCCGCGTGGGGACAGTGCTTCGGTGGAATTGGAAATACGCAGTGCCACGCTGCTGTCGGATGCGCGAGGCAACGTGTGGGTGGCGTCATCTGGCGGCCTTTTCGTCCTGCCGCATCCGAAGGCGCTTTCGAGAAACCCGGCGCTCGCGACCCCACAAGGGCCAGACGGGGTCGTCGCGCTGCTGCACCACGATGACAGACTGGTAACCTTCGGAAATGAAGGCGTCCAGGAGTTGCGAGATAGACAGTGGATTCCGATGCACGCGGCGAGGTGAGAAGGCTGTGGCGCGCGGCCAGTCCGTTGTGCGTCGCCGGTGAGTGGCGCCTCTTCTTTGAGGGCGAGGTGGAACGCGTCGCTGGCGCGTGGGGCCCCGAGTGCAGCTCCGCAAGATTCTTCTCGCTGTCGGGTGAGCGGATTGTGGCGGTTTCCAAGGAAGCCTCCCTGGAGTGGCGCGATGGAGCCTGGCACCCGGCGTCTCTGCCTCCGAGCGCGCGCCTGCTGTGTGCCGACTTTGACGGAAAGTGCATCGCTGTGTGCTGGAACGGCCAGGTGTCGTCTGCTTTGCGCCAGGAAAACGGCCAGTGGCACTTTCTCGCCGGCGCCGGCGTTCCTCAGCAGGAGCCGACTTCTCTTCTTGCCCACGGCGGCGCCCTGTGGCTGGCCACCGACGGTGGGGGCGTCGCACGATTTCAGGAGGGCAAGTGGAGCGTCTTTACGCGCCGCCATGGCCTTCCCTCCCTGGAAGTGGACGCTCTGAGCGTCGACCCGGACGGGGCATTGTGGGCGGTTACGAGAGAAGGGATCTGCGTGCTGGAGGGAGAGCGCTGGCAGCCGCGCGTCGAGGCGGATGAAACCCACGACCGCTCGTTTGTCCAGGGGCTTGTCTGGAGTGCTTCCGTCGTGTGGATGGTGGGGGTCTCCGGTTCCAAAGTATTGACCACGAACGGTTTTGAGAAGCTCTCGGTCGATGTCAGATTGGAGGCTCTGCGCGAAGCAGGTGGCCAAGTCTGGGGAATCTCGCGTGCCGCGCTCTATCGCGTGGAAGACAGTCGCTGCACTCTCGTCCTGGAGGCGAGGCAGGCGCCCGCGGAAATTCGCGACGTGATCTGGACGCCGGATGGAAAATTGTGGCTCGCGCTGGAAAACGGGATGACGTGCATCTCAGCGGCGGGTAACCCGGCGGCGCCCTGGGTGAGTGAGCCGTGGTGGAACAACTTCCTGTTGCCTTGCGAAAAGGCTGCCCTGGTGGAGTCTCGCACGCCGCTAGACACCTTCTCACGATACTCCGCGTTCGCGCGGTTGCAGAAGAGCGGGTTGCTCCGCCACTTGAGCGACGAGGTGATACGCCAGGAGACACGGGACCTGCTCGATGACGGGGTCGACGACGAGGACGCGCTCTCTGTGTTGGTGAGCGAGCTTCTCACCCGGCACCATGGCTTTTCCGTTGACTGGAAGTGTGAGGAGGCGGAGCTATCGGAGGCTCTTCAGCGGGTGGCGCGGGTGCACGGATTGCCGGTTCGGGAAGTTACGGAGTTTCCGTTCCACATCAGCGACATCCCATTCCGCATCGTGTTCCATGACGGATCACGACAGTATGAGCGAAGCGCCGGGTGGCAGTGGCGTATCGAGATTGTCGACGAGTGGAACGCCCTTCTTCGTCGTCACGGCATGGCGCAAGAATTTGTCCTGGCGGCGGAGGACTCGGATCGTTTTACTTTCGTCTTCGCGGCCGGGGAGAGCCTGCCATTCCTTCTGGCGCTCAAAGAACCGGAATTCGTGCTCATTAAAAACGCTACTTAAGCTCTAATTCTCCGCTGAGAATATTTTCCACGCGCTCCTCCAGCCGCGCCGGGGACGGTGGGTCGGCCCGCAGTGAATTGAGGACTCGCGCCAGATGGGGAGCCGCTGCCGACATTTTATCGAGTTCCGCGGCATCGGCGGCACTAAGTGGAATGGCGGGCGCACGGGACAACAGGTGCTCCTGGAATTTGTCCCGCGCTGAGCTGCTCTCGAAGTAAATGTCAACCTGCTCTCCCTCGCGCGTCCCGGATACTCGCAGTGGATAGGTGTTACCCTGTTTATCGAGTTCAAAAACGATTCCGATGTGATCGCAGCGAATTGCCATCGACCGGTCCCATGCATTGAGCACGAAAAATTCTGGCGTCACTCATGCGTGGTCACTCCGCGTCTGCCAAACGCGCAGCGCGGCGAGGCACGTTGCGCAGCCAATGATGGCCAGGGCGCCAACTCCGCGCGTAGTGCTTGCCATATAAAGGGCAAGAAGGACACTGATCGCAGTACGCGCCCACCTGGTCCGCACTGCCAGCCTGGTTTCGAAAATTGCACTTCGTACGTCTTGGGAACTGACCCGATCAAGATCGCCAATTCCGCGAACAGGAAACGTTAACAGCAGCACCATCAGCAGGATGAGGAGGGCCATCACGATGACGAAAAACCAGTCGACGATGGTCCACGTCGTGGGAATCGCTGCCACGGCGGCGACTTGCACGCCAGATAGTGCCGCACGCAGGTCTGGCGTGAGCACCAGATCTGACTGCGACGACAACTCATACGAGCGCCCATCGCCCGGCTGCGTGAGCAACATTTGCAGGCCACGCACGGTGGGGTCCTGGCCGACGGAGAGAAGTTCCACCGTCTGGGCAAGGGGTCCCGCGGAAGTCTGCGGACCGTAGAGAATGGCGGTCGGTGGCTCACCCTTGAGTCGGACCAGACGCAACTCGGTGATCTGCGCGGGCGTGCGCGGCTGGAAGGTCTGGCCGGTGCGCTTGCGCTCGGCCCTCGAGTACAACACGGGTCGTCCAGAATAAGTGCGGATCTGCACAGCTCCAGGCAGCACCGCGCCCTCCAGGTTTCTGACGTTCCACCACCCGGTGGAATCGGCAAGCGAGGATGGCGTGACTGGCGGCACGCTTCCGAAACGGCCCGCCACCGCGGGCACGACAATCGCGCCACAGATGACGAGCACCAGAAACAACGCGAGAAGGTGCTCGCCGCGGCGCCGCCACAAAATCTTCTTTGCAAACCCCGTCATATCCATTCCCCCTGCATTGCCAGATCAGTGGCCGGGCACACCAACGCCCGTGCTTGCCATCATTCCCAAATATTCATCCGCGCTGAACTCATCAACTGAGATGACATCGGCGCGGGCGGCCTCGGCGTCGTGCAGGGTGGCGGCTTCGTCAGCGGTCAACACGCCGGCTTCCACAGCGGCTGCGGTCAAGGCGAGGAGATCGCTGGTGGGGGTAAGCCGTTTAGACCCAATTGCCTTGCGGATTTTGCCGTGCAGTGGGGCCGCTTTGCTGAGGAGCACGAGCGCGCGATCCAGCCGCGTCGCAATGTCGTTGGACGCGGCGGGACCGGGCAGATCTCTGGTCAGCGCGTCGCGGGCCGGGCCCGGCGTGCGCAGAATTTCCGCGACTTTCGATCCCAGGCGGTCGGACGGCGGGCGCCCGACCGGATTGAGCCGCATGAACGCCGCGTTGATTTTGAAAAGCGGCCCCACGACCGGCGCATCGAAATTCTCCAGGATCCCTTCGAATGCGACCTGAACCCGCCAGAGCGCGTACTGCGCGCTCCAGTGGACCAGCGGCAGCAATTCTTTGGGACGACCCTCGGCCTCAAAGCGGCGCAGGACGGCCGTGCCCATGAACATCCACGAGAGCGCGTCGGCGAAGCGACCGGCCAGGCGGCCCTTGCGTTTCAAATTGGCGCCGAAACCCATGGCGGCGGCGTCGGCCAGCGACGCGAAGGTGGCCGACGCCCAGGCCAGCTTCTGGAAATAGCGGGCGGTGGGTCCCTGGATCGGCGTGGCCGCGAACCATCCGCGCGTGAAGAAATGGAGCTTGGCGCGCAGCACGTTGCCGGCGAAATGGCGCAGGTGGCCGCCCAGCGCGCGTCCGAAGGCTTCTGAGTCGTTCTTTTCGAGTGCTTCGATTTCCGCGCGCATGTATGGATGGCAGCGCACCAGCCCCTGGCCGAACACGATGAGCGTGCGGGTGAGAATATTGGCGCCCTCCACGGTGATGCCGATGGGCGCGGCCATCCAAGCGTCGGCGACCGGGTTGCCGGGGCCGCGGCAGATGCCCTTGCCGCCGAACACGTCCATTGAATCGATGGTCACCTGTCGCACCAGCTCGGTGAGATTGTACTTGGCCATGGCGGAGGCAACCGACGGCTTGCTGCCGCGATCCACGGCCGCGCAGGTGAACACGCGCGCGGCGTCCATCAAGTAGGTGAGGCCGCCGATGCGGGCCAGCGGCTCCTCGATGCCTTCGAAGCGGCCGATGGACAGGCCGAACTGCTCGCGCGCCACGCTGTACGCGCCGGTAACCCGCGCCAGGGCGCGGGCGCCGGCCGCGGACTGGGCTGGCAGCGACACCGCACGCCCGCCGGCGAGCGCCTCCATCAGCATGATCCAGCCCCGGCCGGCGCCGCCGATGATGGCCGAGACCGGCACCACCACGTCGCGTCCGCGAGTGGGGCCGTTGGCGAAAGGAACCAGCGGATCGTGGTAGCGCCCGGTTTCCACGCCGGGCAGGTGGGTGGGCACGAGGGCGAAGGTGATGCCGACGTCCTTACCCTGGCCCAGGAGATTTTCCGGATCGCGCAGGCGAAAGGCCAGTCCCAGCAGGGTACAGATCGGCGCCAGCGTGATGTAGCGCTTGTTCCAGTTGAGGCGGATGGCCGGCGCGCCGTCGTCGGCGCGGAAGACCACGCCGTGCGAGGTGATCGACGCGGCGTCGGATCCCGCGGTGGGCTCGGTCAGCGCAAAACAGGGGATTTCCTCGCCGCTCGCCAGCCGGGGAAGCATTGCACCCTTCTGCTCGGGGGTCCCATAGTGCTCGATCAATTCGCCGGGGCCCACCGAGTTGGGGATGAGGACCAGGGAATAAAGCACCATCGAGCGCACCGCGAGCTTGCCGTAAACCACGCTGCAGGCCAGCGCGCCGAAACCGTGGCCGCCGTGCTCCCGGGCGATGCGCAGGCCGAAGAAGCGCTCTCTCTGCAGAAACTCCATCACTTCAGCGGGGACCACGCGCGCGTGCCGCAAATCCAGACGGTCCGCGAGGGCGAGCAAGGCTTCGAGGGGCCCGTCCACGAAGGCGCGCTCCTCCTCGGTCAGATCGGGGTAGGGCTCTTCCAGGATGCGGCGGAAATCGGGACGGCCGGAGAACAGGTCGGCCTCGATCCAGGTGGTCCCGGCCTCGAGCGCGGCGCGCTCGGTGTCGGAGATGCGGGGCAGCATGTCCCGCTGCTTGAGCTGGTGGAGAAGCGTCTTGAGCACTTTCGTTGCGGTCCCTTCCGCGAAATCGCGCGAAGCTTGGCCGCGACGCGGGCCGGCTCCTCTAATTTTAACTGCTATAGTGAAGCGTGAAGGTGAGCCGCACTTTTCCGCCTGGTTATCGGGTTGGGCCTGGACTGAAAGCCAGTGCTGGCCCGTCGACCTTCATTGCCCGGCGCTGGTCGCTGGCCTGCCGACCCAT
>VGFD01000002.1 GCA_016868975.1 Armatimonadota bacterium
TGGTGGACGGGATGTATCTCGTGGCCGGCCTGCTTGCCTGGTTCGCGTTTCAGGCTCTGTCGAGCGGCCTCCTTTAACCTGCCATCCTGCAGGAGCGCCGAGCGGCTTGCAGATCTCAGACCACCCGATCGTTGCGGGAGACATTTAGCAGTCGCTGCAGCTCCTCGTCATAATGGCCGAATTTCGCTCGATAATCCTCAATGCTCGCGGAAATGACCTCCACGGCCTCGTCGCGGTCGTACACATGCGTGATCTCGGTAGGCGGCGGAGTCTCGCCCGGCGCCTGCTTATAGGTCAAGAAGTAGTGCTGCAGCCGGTCTACCAGCGGCTCCGGCACCTCGCGCACCGACTTCCACGCGCCGTAAGTGAGGTCGCCCTCCAGAACGGCGACGATCTTGTCGTCCGCCTGCCCCTTGTCGATGAGCCGCAGCCCGCCGATGGGATGGCACACCACGAGAATATCGGACTTCTCGATCGGTTTCTCGGTGAGCACGCAGATATCGATCGGATCCCCGTCCCCGGCGATGCCCTCGCGCTGCGCGCGCTTCGAGCAGTAGGCGCCCACCGCGTCCCCACAGTACGTGCGGGGAATGAAGCCGTACAGCGTGGGGCACAGGTTGGAGAATTTCTGCGGCCGATCGACCTTCAAGTGGCCGCTCGCCTTGTCCACCTCGTATTTCACGCCGTCGGTGGGGGTCAGCTCGATGTAGGCGTAAAACGCGTCCTTGCGGTTGGGAGCGTGGGAGGGCAGTCCGTGCCAGGGATGCGCTTTCACGTAATGCTGGAGGACGTCCTTCATTTCTTATCCTTTCGTGGCCCGATGATGGCTTGCAGCCGCGAGGGAAGCGGGCTGGAAAATTGCAGCCGCTCACCGCGCACCGGATGCACGAAGCTGAGGGTGGCCGCGTGGAGCGCCAGGCGTCGCGCCGGGTCGGTGCGCGCGCCGTACTTGCGGTCGCCGGCCACCGGGTGCCCGAGTCCCGCAAGGTGCACGCGGATCTGGTTCTTGCGCCCGGTTTCCAGGATAATCTCGACCAGCGAGTATTTCTTGCCGGGTTTCAACACCTTGTAATGGGTGATGGCGGGTACGCCGTCGTCGGCTTCGTACACTTCCAGCCCGCGATTCTCCTTGAGGGGGCGGCGAATCGTGCCTTCGGCCTGGGAAGGCGTGCCTTCCACGATGGCCAGGTAGTTCTTGTCCACTTCGCGCCACCCGTTCTGCAAGGCGCGCTTCACCGCCTCGCTGCGCGCGAACACCAGCAATCCCGAGGTCCCCTGATCCAGCCGGTGCACGATGAACACGCGCGCCTCCGGGTCCTGGCCGCGCGCATACTCGGTGAGCACCGCGTACGCGGTACGCTGGTTCTCGGTTTCGGAGGCCATGGTGAGCAGGCCGGGCGGCTTCTCCACGACCAGCACGTGCTCGTCTTCAAAAATAACTTTCAGCCCGTGGGGAAGGGACTCGGGCGCGGGCCGTTTCTCGAAGTGCACCACAATTTCGTCGCCGGGCTTCACCGGATGGCTTCCGCGCGTGATGGCCACGCCGTTCACCACCACCGAGCGGAAGCGCAGCAGCTGCTTGATGCGCGTCCCGCGCGCGCCAGCGAGCGCGCTGCTCAAAAATTCCTCCAGTGTGGAAGCGGCTTTCGCCTGGTAGCGGTGCATCAGGCGCCCAGCCGAAACACGACCACCATGGGCCAGCCCACGTACGGGGCCGCGCGGGGATACGCATCCGCCAGCGCCTGGTCCACGAAGTGCTCGCTCATTTCGATCAACGGCGCACCGCTCCGAGCGATTGCGTTGATCATGTCGGCCATTTGATTGCCATGCCCGGCCGGGCGGATTTTTACTCCCTCGTCCGGATCCACGAAGGCGGCCTGCGATCCCTTCAGATACATCGCCGGGTGCATTGCGGTGACGAGCACGGGTCCGCGGCTCACTCGCACTGCCTCGGAAAAGAACAACGGCAGATTTGGCAGATGTTCGAGGACCAGCGAGGACAGCACGAAATCAAATTCGCCATCGATGAACGGCAGAGGCTGGCTCAGGTCGTGCTCGATCCAGGCGACCTCCGACGCACCCGGTTTGCGCCGCGCCTCCCCGAGCATCCCCGCGGAAAAATCCAGCCCGGTGACGAAGGCGCCGCGCGCGGCCAGCGCCAGGGTGTGACGCCCGGTTCCGCATCCCAGGTCGAGCACGCGCAGGCCGCCCACGTCTGGAAGGTGCGGCGCAAGGGTGGCCGTTTCCAGTGCCGTCATGGGATTTCCATCTTTTTCGTAGATGGGTGCCCAGCGATCGTATCCTTCCCGGGTGGGAACGTCTCGTATCGTGATCATTGCGGCATCTCCGAAAGCTCGCTCCAGCGCTCCATCGCCTGATCCAGGCGGCGGCTCAGCGTCTGCAGCTCGTCGTATAGTTTCTGGGTGCGCACGAAGTCGCTGGAATCTTTCGCCAGCAACCCCTCAACGACTTTGCGGCGCGCCTCAGCGGACTCGATCTCGGTCTCCAGCGTTTCCAGTTCGCGGCGCTCCCGCATGCTCATCTTGCGGGGCTTGGCGGCGCCTACCGCGGGTTGCAAGGGCGCGGGTCGCACAGGTCGTGCAACAGGCGCTTCGGGCGCTGCGGCCCGCAAGGCCTCGGTGGCGCTGTAATTTCCGGCATATTCCCGAACTTGCCCGTCGCCCTCAAACGCGAAGACCGACTCCACCGTACGATCCAGAAAATAGCGGTCGTGGCTGACCACCACCAGGCATCCGGAAAACCCGTCGAGATAATCCTCCAGCCGCACCAGCGTGGGGATGTCGAGGTCGTTCGTCGGCTCGTCCAGGATCAGCACATTGGGATTGCGCATCAGCACCCGCAGCAGGTACAGCCGACGGCGCTCGCCGCCGGAGAGCCGGCCGATGGGCACTTGCTGCAAAGGCCCGGAAAACAGGAACCGCTCGCACATCTGGGCCGCCGAGAGCGTCCGACCGTCCGCGGTGGGCACCGAATCCGATTCCTCGCGGACGTATTCGATGACCCGCATGTCGTCGTCAAGGGCGCGGCTCTCCTGATCGTAGTAGCCAATCGCGACGGTGGCGCCAGTGGAAATCTCCCCGCTGTCCGGCGCGAGCCTTCCCACCATCATCTCCAGCAGCGTGGTCTTGCCGCAGCCGTTGGGGCCGACAATTCCCACGCGGTCGCCGCGCTTCAGCGTGTAGGAGAAGTCGCGCACGATGGAGCGCCCGTCAAACCGCTTGCTTACGTGGGTCATTTCGATGGTCCGGGTCCCCAGCCGGCGGCCGGCCACGTTGATTTCCACGTGCCGCGCCGCTTCCTCGCGGGGGGCGGACACCAGCGACTCCGCGCGCTCCACGCGGGCCTTCTGCTTTGTGGCGCGTGCCCGTGGGCCGCGGCGCAGCCAGTCCAGTTCGCGGCGAATCAGGTTGGCGCGCTTCTCATCCGCGGCCGCGCGCTGCGCCTCCTGCTCGGCCTTTTTCTCGAGATACGCCTCATAATTTCCCACGAACGTCTGCACGCGACCCCGCTCGATTTCCAGGGTGCGGGTGGTGATGCGATCCAGGAAATAGCGGTCGTGTGTCACGAGGAGCAAGGTGCCGGTGAAGCGGCGCAGATATTCCTCCAGCCACGCGACGGCGTCGGTATCCAGATGGTTGGTGGGCTCGTCGAGGATCAAGAGGTCGGGCCGCGTGATGAGCGCGTGCGCCAGGGCCACCCGCTTGCGCTGGCCGCCGGAGAGCGTCCCGATTCGCGCGTCCGTGTCGACGATCCCCAGCCGGTTGAGTACCGTGCGGGCGTTGGTCTCCAGGTCCCAGGCGCCCGCCGCCTCCAACTGGTCGGCAAGGCGGGACAGTTTTTGCGGATCGCTGGCCGCTGCATGGCACGCCGCCTCGTAGTCATGCAGCAAGCGCATCGTATCATTGCTGGCCACGAAGACCGCGTCCAGCACGGTGAGCGACTCGTCGAACAGCGGATTTTGCGCGAGGAATGCCACGCTGGTGCCGCGCGCCACCACCACGCGTCCGCTGTCCGGCGCCTCGCGGCCGGCGATAATCCGCAGCAGCGTCGACTTGCCGCAGCCGTTCGCGCCAATAATCCCCGCCTTCTCGCCGTAATCCACGCCCAGGGTGATCCCTTCCAGGAGCGGCTCCGCGCGGTAGCTGCGGCTCAGGTTTTCCAGGCTGATGATGGACACGGGCGGGGCTTCCCCAAATGAAAGGGGCCTCCTGCGGGGCTGCGTTGCGAGCCGCGCGGGAAGCCTCTTTGAGATACCAGAGTGAGAGATGAGGAGAGAGATGGACCTGTGTTGACCTACTTTCCTTTCCCAGTGCCTTCGTTGCGCATTGAAGTGTTCTCGATGGTAATCGTCTGCTTGCTGCCGTCGTTCATCGTGATCTCGACCTGCGATCCGTTGGGGAACGACGCGCCCGGCTTCTTGAAGCGGAAGTGGGGGCGGTCGCCGTTGCCCACGCCCGAGAACTTGCCCTCGTCGAGGACCTGGCCGTCGGGGCTGAGCACCCGCACCGACTGTACCTTCCCCGCGTAGTTCGGGGGGAGCAGGATGACGAGGTTGCCGTCCGAGTCCGAGGTCGGCTTCCAGAGGAAGCCCGCGGGCGCGTCCGGGTTGGCGATCGTCGGGCCCTTGGGGGAAGCCGGGCCTCCGGCGGCCGGCGCGGCGCCGGCGTCAGCGGCGGGCTTCTCGTTGTTGGGGTCGTTGGCGCCGCCCAGCAGGTCGAGCACCGCGCTGGCGTTCTTCGGGTCGAGCTCCTTCAGGGAGGCCTTGCTGTCGCCCGCGGTCAGCTCGTCGAGGGACTGCACGCCGTTGGCGCCGATGACGCCCGCGCCGGCCGCCTTCAATTCCTGGTTGTTGAGCTTGCCGTCGTTGTTGGCGTCGAACTGGCGGACCAGGCCGGCCAGGCGATCCGCGGTGGCCTTCTCCTGCTCGTCCACGCCGCCGCTGCCGTCGAGGTCGTTGTTGCCGCCGAAAGCCTGCAGCCCGTCGCGAGTGTCCTTCACCTCTTTGTCGGACAGGTCGCCGTTCTTGTCAAAGTCAAAGGCCAGCACGCCGTCGCGAGCGCCGTCGTAGCGGTTGTCGCGATCCAGGTCGAGGCCATAGCCCTGCACGTCGCGGCCGTCCTGCGTGCGGACGCTCGCGTCGACGGTCTTCACACTGGTCGTGGTGGGCCCGGTCTCGCTCTTCTGGGCGGGCTGTGTCGTGGTGGGGCGGTTCTGGGTAGAGGTGGAGATGCTGCTCGTCATTTCTGTAGTCCCTCCTGCGCTGCCGACGTCCTCGTTTCGTGGACACAGCATATCCCCCGAGGGTTGGGGGGCGGTTTGGAAGCGGCTTGGAGATGTTAACATTGTGTAACACAGGGCGGGTCGGTGGACAGATTGAACAGATCGCGCCCATGGATCTCCCCCCCGAAGTAGTCCGCCTGGTGGACGATCTCTACTGCGGCGTGGACCCTGCCGACGCGCTCGCGCTGGCCGAGGACTGGCGCGCGCGCAGCATCCGCACCCTCGACCGTGAGGCCGGCGTCTTCGTCTCGACAGCGGATGAGTCGGCCCTGGAGAACGCGCGCTACCTCCTGGAGCGGCTGAGGTTCCCGGTGGCCGGCGGCGAGCCGGCGGCCCGCAAGGTCATGACCGACGTAGCGGAACTGGTCCCGATGCTGCGGCGCGTTTCCCGCAACCGCCTGCGGGTGTGGTTCGTCGACGCGGAGCCACTCGACGCGCTGCTGGTGGCCGGCGTGGCGGTCGCGCAGGGGCGGGGACAGGCGGAGGCGGTGGTGCGGCGCCTCTCGCCGGCCGCGCTGTACATGCGCGATCTGTACGAGCACTTCCGCCAGCGCGCGCCGTCCTTGCCGGACAGCGTGCGAGAGGAAGTCCGCCACGGCTTCGACCGCGTCACCGACGGCCTGGAGCTGCTGGGGACCTGGCTGACGGACGGCCGCAAGGAGACACTGGAGCGCGCGCTGTGCGCCTTGCGCGCGGGCTGCGAGGCGGTGTCCCAGGTGGAGCGCTGGCGGGCGGCTGGCGAGCGCACTCGGGCCGCCGTGCCGGTGGGTGGCGAGCCGCTGGGCGCGCTGCTCGACGCGGCGCGCTGCGGGGACGCGGACCGTGCGGCGCGGGCGGCCCGCTTCCGCGAGGTCTGGATGCCGCGGCTCTATGGCTTGCTTGAGCAGTTCCGCCAGGAGCTGCCGCTCAATCTGGAGACGCGCGATGTCTTGCTCGAAGAATTAGGGGAGGCGCTCGGCGCGCTCGACGGCACGCTGGAGTCCTCCGACGCGACCGAGCTGGAGTCGGTGGTGAAGCAGCTGGAGCAGGCGTTCGCCAGCCTGCGGGGCGGCGTGGTGCGCGTCGAGCAGATCGGTGACGCCCGGCTGCAGGAGATGGCGCGTCTGATTTCCGGCGTGTGGTTCGGCACCGTGCCGCTGCTTGGATTGCTGACCCGCATGCCGGAGCTGATGCGCGACGACGACGCGGACGAAATCGAGGAGGCGGCCCGCCATCTGGATTACTATCTGCAGACCGGCGAGCGCTTCCACGTGCAGGCGGCGCTGGATTGAGTCACGGCGGCGGCCGCGAAACCCGTGGCGGTGGCGGAGGATGACGATTGATGGCGACACCATGATTCCGTGTCAACTGAGAGAAAATGACGTCGTGCTCTACGTGACCGGCACTCTGGAATGTGCGCGCGCGGCGGCGCTTCTCCGCGAAACTGGCGTCCGCTTCGTTACGGTGGGCGTCGAGACCGAGCCCGCCCTTGCCCAGTCGGTCGCCGAATATTCCGGCTGGCCCACGTTTCCGCAGCTGTTCGTGCAGGCACAATTCATCGGCGGCCTGCAATACGTGGAGGAAATGGCACGCACCGGCGCTCTGCAGCACTTGCTGCGGGATTTGCCGAGGAGCCTTCCGGGAAATTGACCTGCATCCACCGCCCGCAAGTTGCGGATCAACTTACCGCTTGCGACCTCGGCTACAGCTTCGAAACCATGTCGTCCAGGTCGCGGTTGAGCCACTGCAGGCCCGCCTTGACCTGGTCGGCGTTTTCCTTCTGGCCGCCCTTGCCCGCGTTCTGGTAGAGCGTGATGTCCGAGCGGTCGCGCAGGGTCTGCATTTCGCCGCTCTTCACCGTCTCCGCGATCTCGTTCTCGTGGGCGCGCTCGCCGTACGGCAACTGCGCGGCCTGGAACGCCACGTGGTTGAGCATGGTGACGTCGTTCAGGCCCGTCTTGTCGGTGGCCGCGATCAGTCCGGCCAGCACTTTCTTCAGACCCGCGATCGACTCGCACTCCTCGCCGCGGAAATCCGCGAGGTAAAGGGCCAGCGTCAGCAACGGCACCGCGTTGGCGCCCGCCATGCGGGTTCCTCCGTCGGGACGGTCGGCCAGCGTGAGCGTGTACTCCTTGTAAAGCTGGTGCGTGACGTCGGCGCCCTTGTCGGTCTTGGAGGCAATCGCCTGGCGGGTGGCCTCGCGAATCGCTTCCGCCTTCTCTTCGGAAATCTCCGGCACGCCGTAGAATTTCGCGATGTCCTCGCGCGACATTTCCGCCACCTGCGGCGTGTTGCAGGAAATTCGCTGGCGCGTCGGCGCGAAGCCCACGAACGGATTCTTGGGATCGGCGAACGCGCGGTCCTTGCCGGCCTTCCAGCCCACGTTGTGCGCATCGGCGGCCGCGGATTCCACCAGCTTGCCGACCACGTCTTCCAGCACGGCCGAGCCGCTCTTGCCCTGAATGGCTTCCAGATGCTTGTAGAGCCACTCGGCGGCCGGCTGCAGCGTGTACTCGTCGAGCTTCGCCAGCTCAAGACCGTTTTCGTGGATGGTGTGCCAGCCCTGGAAATCCGTGCGCACTTGCGTCTTTACCGTGCGTCCGGTGGACTTGGGCGCGTCGATCTGGTGGTCGAACGAGCGCTCGCCCACCACCACCTGCGAGGCCAGGAACGCCACGCGGTGGACCTTTTCCAGCTCTTTCACGCCGAGGTCGTCCTTGCCGCCCAGCATGTTGTCGAGCACGTAGCGGAGGTCCTCGCCGCGCCGGAAATCCTGCAGATACAGGGATAAAGCCAGCGGGGCCACGGCCACTTCGCCGGACAACCGCACCGACTGCTGCTGGTCGAGCATTTCCGCGTAGGTCAGGAAATGCGGGTCGAAAATCGTCGAGCCGACCGCCGCCTTCTTCACCGCGTCCAGCTTCCACTCGGGGATGTCGGCCTGCGGCGCCTGCGCCTTGAGCCACTCGGCGATCTGCGCGTTGCTCATGCCCGCCACGTCGCGCGTGACCAGGACGCGCTCGGGCGCGAATCCCAGAAAAGCGCTTTCCGGATCCATCAATTCGCGATCCTTGGCGCGCTTCCAGATCTGGTGTGCGTCCGCCGCGGCCTCGTCGAGCATCCTCGAAAGCACCGCGTTGAGCAGGCGCTCCTTGGTGGTGCCGGTGACCATGTCGGCCATCGCGTCCACCAGGTGGGCCAGGCGATTGTCTTCGGAGAGCAGCGGGGTGATGTCGTTCATCGCCACTTCCAGGCCGCCGAAGGTGACCTGGCCGCACTCGCCGGGAATGCGCTGCGGCGCGGCGCCGGAATATTTCGTGGGTTTGCCCCAGAAGTCGATGGGTTTTCCGTCCGAGCCCGGCACGCCGACCTTGCCCAGGTAGAAGCCCTTCTCGTCGTCAAGAATTCCGGCCGGATCGACCGGCGTATTCGCCAGCGGATAAAAGTCTTTGTAAAAGGGATCGACGGCCTTGAAGCCGTTCTCTCGCAGGATGCGGCCCTCTTTGTCCAGCTTTGCCAGGAACGGCATGCTATGGTCTTCGATGGCCAGCGGGTTGCCCTTGTCGTCGCGCAGGATGTCGCCGTCGTCGGTGCGCACCGGGCGGCCCTTTTTGTCGCGCTCGATGGCGTACTTCATGGGCTGGCCATTTTCGTCGAGGCGCAATTTCATCGGAGAGAAGAAGCCGAGATCCGGCGACACCACCTGGATCTTGTTCCACTCCTGGGCCCTGGTTAGCTCGTTTTCGAAGGTTTCCTCGTGCCCGTCCAGGATGGCGTCCAGGCAGCCTTGCAGGTGGCGCGTCTGGTGGTCGCGCTTCCACAGGTCGAAGCAGCCCTGGTAGGTGACCTTGGTGTGGCGGCAGTCGGATTGCCCCAGCATGATCTCCACCGCGAGGTTCGTCTGGCCACTGCCGGAAATGCGGCTGTGGCACACGTCGTGGCGCGCCTGGGTGAACTTGTCGCGCTTCTTGTGGACGTCCGAGTCGAGGTCTTCCATGAGCCGCTCGCCGGTCTTCTGATCGTAGAGCGCGAATTTCGTGTCGATGTACTTGTGCACGCGGGAGTGAAAGACGGGGAAATCTTGCGGCCGGTCGATCTTGTCCAATCCCAGGTGGAACATCACCTGGCGCAGTGCGCGCACGGTCTGGCGGTTGATGGGGGTGTCGGCCACGCCGCCGCGGCTGACGAATTTCCACGAGCCGCCAACGAACTTGGAGTTGAAGACCTCCTGGAAGGTGGTGGCCTTTTTGAAGATGCGGTCGGTAATTTCTTTCTGGCGCAGATCTTCCGGCGACAGCGACGAGTCGGCGGCGCTGAAGTTCTTCAACGAGCGCAGCTCGGCCTGGGCGTTCGTGATGAACGCATTGAGATCGAAGCCAGGCTTTGGCGGGAAGCCGCCTTCGGTGCGCTCGGCCAGCTTGCGCACCATGAAGTTGACCAGACCGACGTCCTTGCCTTCTTCCTTCTTGGTTTCGCCGAACCACTGCAGGTTGTCCGAGGTGGACTGCAATTCCCAGCCCGCCTTTGCCGCGTTCAGCAGCCGCGGCAGCAGGTCATGCACTGTCTGCGGCTGGTCGAGGATGGTGGCCAGCTCGGTCTGCGTGGCGAGATTCCAGAAATCGGTGCTGGTGCGGCCGCCCTCGCGCATCACTGAGTACTGCACGAGCGGCGCGGCCAGGTTGGCGGTGCGCTGGTTGCCCAGGGCCAGCTCGTTGTACAGCCAGTTGATGCCGGGATAATATTCGAAATCCACGCCGAACCCGGCGAGGTAATAATCGCGCGACACCTCAAGCGCCTTGCGGCTGATTTTCAGGAGGTTGCGTCCGCACGGAGCGCCGACGTTCTTCTCGACGAATTTCACCAGGTCGCGGTCCACGTTGCCGCGGTCGGTGACGTCCGTCATCAGCTCGTCGATGCGGGCATTGCAGACGGCCTCTGTGATGGCGCCGTCCAGCGGCTTGCCGGTGAGCGCGCGGCCCAATTCGAATAATTTTTCACGGGTGGCCTTGCCGCGGACCATCTTGCCGGCCAGCTTGTCCAGGGCCGAGGAGGCGGCCGACCGCACTTCCTCCTTGAACATGGCCCACTCGTCCGGTTTCTTGCTGCTCAACGTCTCGGCGGCCTTGAAGGGATCCGCGGCATCCAGAATGGCCGCCGCGTCCCAATTTTCACGCTTGAGACCGGTGGCGTCCTCGACGAATTTCAAGGTGTCTTCGACCGCCGCTGCGTCCCTTGTCCGCGCCTTGAGTCCCTCGACGCGCGCGTTGAAGCGTGCGGCGGTCTTTTCCAGCGCGAGGTCGCCGACGCGCTTGCCGTCAAGATTCCAATCCACGGTGGGGACGTTGGAGACTTGCGCGAACAGCGCCGTCAGATCGGCGGATTTTACCTTGCCGTCGATCTGCTTTTCGGCCTCCTGGTAGACCATCTTGTAGGCCTTGCCCATGCCGCCCAGGACCTCGCCATTGATGCCGAGGTTTCGATAAATGTTGCGGCGGCTCGCCTCAATGAATCCCATGGGCCCGTGGTGCACGGTCTGCACCCGCTCGTTGATATACGCCTCGGACTCGCGGATGCTTTCCTTTACCTTTTTCTGCTTGTTCAGGCAGACGATGTAATATTCGCGGGGAATCTCGTAGCTCGGAAGATAATCGTTCTTCTGCCGCATCTCCTCGTAGAAGCGGGCGGAGTCGGCAAAGGCGCCCTGGTCCTGGTAGGCCTCCATCAGCATGGTGACCATGTCAGGATCAAGCTTGACGCCTTCGCGGTTCTGTTTCTTCTCGAACGCGCGCAGCTCGTCCACGGTGACCTTGCGCTTGGAGCCGTCCTTCTCCTTGAGCAGCTTGCCCAGCTCGGCCAAATACTTGCCGTGCTGCTGGGCCCACTCGAATACCTTCGGCTGGCGCTCGGCGATGGTTTCGCGCGCGTGCTCGGGCGGGATTTCCAGGAAATCCCCGAGGGGCCCGAGGTCGCGCGGCGGGATCGAGGAAAGCGGATTGACGAATTGCGGCTCGTCGGTGACCGGCTCGGGGTTGAGCGCCTTGAGAAGGTCGGGCTGTTGAATCTGTATCTGGCCGTTAGGGCCCACCTGCACCGGGATGAGCGTCCCGTCGGGGCCGACGACTTGCAGGCCGTGGTCGGTCATCTGCAGGGTGATGGGCGGCGCCTGCAGGGAGCGCTCCTCGGTGGGCGTGGCGGGCGCCTGGGGAGCGACCTTCGCTTCAGGAAGGGGCGGCGGAGCGGGCGCGGCGGTGGTGGCCAGCGGCCCGGAGAGCGTCACCGCATCCTTCGGGGTGACGGTTGCCTCGGGCGCTTCCGGGGAGGTCCCCCGGGTCTGCCGGGCCGGAAGAAGAATCGTGGTCTGTTTGATGGGGTCCATGAACTGTCTCCGCCTGCGTGTTCCGGCAATGATAGACCCGGGACCTGAAGGGAACCTGAATTGGCCATGGCTCGGGCGTTGTCCTTGTACTCCCTCCCGTCGCGTTGGCCAGACGGGTGCGGTTCACGGGGCGCCCGCGCGCTCCTGGAGGCATCTCTCTGACAGGTTCGAACTACCGTGGGCATGAGTGAGGCCACGGTATCCCTGGTAGTACACGGCTCGCACGAAACCCGCGAGTACCCTCTGGAGCCGGGGCGGCGCGTCACCATCGGCGCTGACCCGAGCAACGACGTTGTCATCGGCGAGGACGGCGTGCAGCCTCGCCACGCCGCCATCGAGTGGGACGATGAAGGACCGGCCGTCGTCGACGTCGCCGCCCCCACCGACGTCTTTCTGAACGGGCAGCGGGTGGCCCGCGGCCCCCTGGAGAACGGCGACTTCATCAAGCTGGGCACCGCGCGGCTGGTGTTCCACGAGAGCGCGGCCGTGAGCGGCGCCGCGCTGCGCGGAACGGTGCGCGGGCGCGTCGTCCGCGTCGTCCTGGAGTCTGACTGCTTGCGCATCGGGCGCGGCGGGGACAACGACGTCGTGCTCGACCATCCCCAGGTGGCGCGCCGTCACGCCCGCGTCGAGAGGACCGCCGGGGGCTGGACGCTGCTCGACGAAAAGGACATGTACGGCACCTTTCTCAACGGCAAGCGGCTGGACGGCGCCGCGCCGCTCCAGGAAGGGGACCGCTTCACCATCAGCGCGTTCCACTTCCGCCTGGTTGGCGACGCGCTGGAGTATTACAGCGAGGCGGGCAATGCGCGGGTGGACGTGCTCAACGTGCAGCGGGTGGCGGGCGGCAGCCGCATCATTTTGCACGACGTGTCGTTGTCGATTTACCCGCGCGAGTTCGTGGCGCTGGTGGGCGCCTCCGGCGCCGGCAAGAGCACGCTGATGAACGCGCTCTCGGGATTTCGACCAGCGGATGCGGGCCGTGTTCTTCTCAATGGCACCGACTACTACGCGCACTTCGACAGTTTCCGCGCGAGCCTGGGATTCGTGCCCCAGGACGACATCATCCACCGCGAGCTGACCGTGGAGCGCGCGCTTCATTATGCCGCCTGCCTGCGCCTGCCGGAGGACTCTTCCGAGGAGGAGCGGGCCCAGCGCATCAACGAGGTGCTCCACGATCTGCACCTGACCGAGCGCCGCGACACGCCCATCGCCAATCTTTCCGGAGGCCAGCGAAAGCGGGTCAGCATTGGAGTGGAGCTGCTCACCCGGCCGCGGATATTCTACCTGGACGAGCCCACGTCGGGCCTCGACCCCGGCATGGAAACCGAGCTGATGCGGATTTTCCGCAACCTCGCCGACAAGGGCCACACCCTGGTGATCGTCACCCACGCGACGAAAAACATCACGCTGTGCAACAAGATCGCGTTCATGGCCGAGGGGGGATATCTGGCGTTCTACGGCTCGCCGCAGGAGGCCCTGGAATTTTTCCGGGCCGACGACTTCAGCGACATCTACTTGAAGATCCAGAATGAGAGGACGCCGGAGCAGTGGCAGAACGAATATCGCGCGTCCCCCTACTACCAGCGCAACGTAGGGAACCGGCTGGCCGAAGTGGAGACCCTGGCCCGCGAGGCGGCCGCCGAAGCGCGCGAGGAAGGCGCCGTGGAGCGCGCCGCGCCGCGGGCCTCCGCATTGCGCCAGTACGGTATTCTCACCCGGCGCGCTCTCGAGATTCACCTGCGCGATCGGGGGAACCTGGGGATCTTGATGGGCTCGGCGCTCTTGATCGCGCTCTTGATCCCGTTTCTGTTTCCGGACCCCAACCTGCTGCAGCCCTTTGTGTTCGCGGATTTCAATTTTCCGCCGGCCGCCGACGGTCCGCGCGATCCGTCGTCAATTACGGACAACTACGGCAAGGCGCGCCAGATCGTGTTTTTCACGATTATCGCCGCCATTTTCTTCGGCGTGAACAACGCCATCCGCGAGATCGCCCGGGAGATTCCAATCTATCGGCGCGAGCGCACGGTCAACTTGCAGATACCTCCTTACGTGTTTTCCAAGCTGACCGTGATGGCGGCGCTCTGTCTGACGCAGGTTGCTTTGCTCACGCTGGTCATCGGTTTCCACCTCAAGGTGCCGGAGGCGAGCCCGCTGTTTTATGCGAAGCTGCTCGCCCTGCTCTGGCTGGGCTCGCTGGCCGCGATGGCCATGGCGCTCGCTTTTTCCGCGTTTGCCAGCAATGAGAACAAGGCCGGCTCGGCGCTGCCGGTGCTGATCATACCGCAGATATTCCTGACCGGCATTTTTCCTCGCCTGACCGGGACGGCCGCGCTGGTCACCAACTTCGGGCTGACCAAATGGATGTATGAGACTCTCCACCACCACCTGCGGCTCTGGAACATCTTTCCCTCGCCGCAGACTATCACCAATCCGCAGGTTGGGGCCGGCCTGCAGATGATGGCCAACGACGCCAGCGTCGATTGCGCGGTCATTCCCTGCAAGGCTCAGATGGCGCTGGCCGACCTGCAAGACCTGATCGACGCCGGGGCGAAAGCCATGCCGCCGCCGGGCTATTCCTACCTCCACTACATGACCGTGTTGCTGGGCTTCTTCGTGTTTTTCACCGCGCTCACGTGCTGGTTCCAAAAACGCAAGGACTGGCAGCGGGATTAGATTGGGTGTACAATAGCCAACGTGCGACTCAAGAAACGGGGAACGGCGCTGGCCACGGTCTTGCTCGCCTCGGGGGTATTGCTGGTGGTCTGTATGGCGCTGGGCACCATGGCCATTCTCGATCTGGACGTGTCGAGCTCCTACTCGATGCGCTCCCAGAGCTTGCTGATGGCCGAGGCGGCCGTCAACCAGCTCATCGCCGAGATGGATCGGGCGCAGGAGCGGGAGATTGAGGAGGGCGGCGGCAGCGGCCTGGAGATGAGCGACCTGCCCCGTCTTGACCTGCTGGCCCGTTTTCGGGACCCGGTGTTTCCCGCCGGTGCCAACCGTTTTCCGGGAGAGGTCTTCATCACCTTCGACACGCGCCACCAAATGGGCCACTATTCGGTGGACAACTCCTACAACGAAGCCCCGGCCGCCGGCTGGCTCGATCGGGGCACCAGCAACCGCTCAGTGCCGCCCTTTTCGATTGACCTCCTGATCCAGACGAAGATAGGAAGCCGCGCCACCTGGTACCAGGCCACCCTGCGGCGGCGCTGGCCATACGTGCTGTGCACCCCGGGGCGGGTCACGCTGATGGGCGCGCCGACCTACGCGAGAGACCGCAAGACCACCACGGTCGTGCCCTCGGAGGTGACCGGCAACATCTTCAACCTCCCGGGGGTATCGTTCAGCCCGTCGCCGCCGCCGGACGCGTCCCCTCCGCCGCCGCCGGACACGGACCAGAGCATCTTCGTCGACGTGAACCTGATTGACAACCTGCTGGGCGTGCTGCCGCCCAACACCGCCACGGTGAGCGTGGGGGGAGAGTCGTCGGTGAAGGTGCTGCTGTCCGACGGGAGTTACGGCCCCTCGGTGCGGGTCACCAGCATCGGCAACATGCTGCTCGGGTCGGTGGACGTGGGCGCCGAGGATCCCAACGCGGGCATCGACGTGTACCCGGGCAACAGGGCGGTGGGCTCCTTCCGCCAGGACGTGAAGCCGTTCAACCTGGAGAAGAGCTTGCAGCGCGCGTTCCAGCTGCCCAGTTACGGAAATTTCCGGGAAGTCCCGCTGCAGGCGGACCCGCCCGGCTGGCGGCCCGAGCCGGTGCCGGGGCCGGAGTCGGCCGAGGATCCCAACAGCGAGTCGACGACGCCGTCGCCTTCCCCTTCCCCCAGCGAGGAGCCGGAGGATCCCGGCCCGCCGCCCTTCTTCGTGCTCTATGAGAATCTCGTTCTCAGCGGGCCGCCTCCGCCGGAGGACGAATCATTCAATTTTGACGAGCGAGGGTGTTACCGGATCAGCACGCCGGCCGGCAACCGCTACATCGTCAACGGCAACCGGCGCAATATTTATTACACGGGGAAAGGAATCGAGCTGCACGACTGCATGCTCTACATCGCCGGAAATCTGGATCTGTCTTCCACGCTCCCGCTGGCGGGCGGCGCGGCGACAGTTCCGCCGCTGCGCGGCAATAACGCGACCCTCATCGTGGACGGCACGCTCATCGTCAACAACGGCTCGCTGAGCGGCAGCGAGGATGGCATGGTGATTTATTGCCGGCGTCTGGTGACGGCCGCGCAGGGCACCTATCACGGCTTGATCATGGTGCAAAAGAGCGCCGCCATCTGTCCCGCCTTCCCGGGCGCGAAAATCGAGATTCAAGGCGGCATCGTGTGCGGCGGCGACCCGGTGCAGCTTTTCGCGCTCAACCCGAATTTCGATCCGGAAGCTCAGGGCGGCGGCCCGGAGGAAGTGGACGTCCGTCTCGACGGGCTCCATCTGTGGTCCACGCACTTGAAGTACGATGCCCGCTACCTCAAGACCTTGAACCGCCTCGGCCCGCTGACCCTGCTGGCCCTGCGCCAGATCGAGTGAGGCGCGGGCTCTCCATTCTCGAAGTGATTTTCGCCATGGCGATTTTATCTTTGTTGTTTCTTTTCGTGCTGGGCATCCTGCCGACCGGGGTGAGATCAATTAAAAAATCCGAGGATATGGCGGCGGCCGCCGCCTACAGCGTGGAATTGATCGAGGACGCCCGCCGCAACATGCCGCAGGCCGGCGCGCAGACTTTCAGGCTGACGCTGAACAATACCGAATTTGTGATGGTGCGGGAAATCTACCGGGTGGACGCGGCGCTCACCGACATCGCCGTTACCGCGTCCTGGCAGCCCAACACGCCGCCGCTGCGCTACGTCACGCGCCTGCGCGGCCAGCTGCCGTCCCCGTCGCCGCGATGAGGCGCCGCGGCTTCACCCTGGTGGAGATCCTGGTGGCGGGCGGCCTGCTGCTGCTGCTGCTGGGCGTCGTCTGGTACCTTCTGGTGCCGGCCTGGCGCGCGTACATGAAAGGAGATCGCAAGTCGGACGTGCAGCGCAACAGCATGGTGGTGGGCGCCCGCATCGCGCAGGAATTCCGCAATGCCTACGGCTCGTCGGTGGCGGTGAAGAAGATCCCGGTCACGACGCCGGACGGAGAAGTCCGCCAGGACGCGGTGATTTTTCTCTCGGATCTCGATCTGCGCGGCGACCTGCAATTGACGCCGGACGGGGATCCGATCTGGCAGAAAAGGGTGGTTTTCTACCACGACGGGGAAACCAACCAGATCCGCTCCAAGGAGATCCCGCTCGATCCCCCGTCGGTGGATCCAGATCCGCTGATTGTGGAGACCTTCGATCGCAGCCCGAAGGACCGCATCATCGCGCGTCACGTGAAGGAGCTGAAATTCAGCTGGGATCTGGCGCCGAGCCTGCAGATCATCGTGCAGGCCGAGCGCGAGGGCTATACCTCCCGCTTCGAAACCAGCGTCACCCCGCTGCTCGACGCCTTCGTCCCGCCGCCCCCGCCGCCGAGCTCGAGCCCGTCGCCGTAGCTTGGGCGTCCGGACAAGTCCAGGAGAGGTTTTGTTGCTTGATCGTGTGACTCACATTGCGCATACGCCTTGGAGTGGGAATGGTCAAACGCGCCAGGCGTCGTAGGTGTGGCCCAGCTTCAGCATGGTGTCGACCCGCTCGAACAATGCGTTTATGGCCTTCGGGTGGAGCAGGTCCTCTAATTCCGCGGTAATTTCCTTGCGGTGTTTTTTCAGGCTTTTCAGCGCCGCGGTGGCCTCGTCGTCGAGCTTGACCTGCTTGTCGAAATCGTAGTTGATGCCGCCCTGCTCCTTGTTTTGCAGCGGGAAGCAGAGGCCGTGATCGATGGGAATCGCTTCGACGTCCTGTTTGCCCGCCACCATCCAGTTGCCGTTGTGGCGGTCGGTGTTGCCCAGCACGTTGTCGAGCACCGCCATGCGCCGATAAGAGGAGTTGCGCGCGCTGGAGGAAATCTGGGAAGCGCGCTTGGAATCCTCGGCCTGCTCGACGCCGTTGAGCCACCACATCATCGCGCCGTTCTGGCGTCCCATCTTGCGGTAGACGGTGGGCTGGACCTTGCCGTAGTGGCCCATCCAGCGATCCACGACGTAGGCGGCCGCCTCCCGCTTGCCCTGATTTCCGGCTTCGATCTGATCGCGCAGAACGCTCTTGTCCTCACCCGCCGAAGGCTTCCACATGGCCTGCGCGCGGTTGCTCAGACCCACGTGGGTGCTGGCGTTGATGCCGGTGCCAATGCTCTGGGTTTGGGCGATGCGCGCGTCGGTGTCACGCAGGTACGCTTCCGCCACCGCGTATTCGGCCGGCGTGCTGGGGATTTTCATCATCGGCAGCGCGGCGAAATGCGCGGCGGCGCCGCCGATGGGGCCGGCCACCGGGCCGGCCACCCGCAAGCCCAGGAAACGCATGGTTTTCGCGAGCCATCCCGTCGACCGCTCGGGGATGGTGACGGTCACCGTCGGCTCATTCGCGGGCATGCGCAGCATCGCTTCGGCTTCGTGCGGGTGGAGCAGCGTTTCCTCGCGGTTGCTTGCGCGAACCACGCCATCAGGCAGGCTCTCCATGAGGTGCGGGGCATTGGCCACGCGCAGCGACGGGGGCAGCGTGCTGGCGCGCTTGTGCTCGTGCGAGATGGCGCGCTTTTCGGTCTGCAGCGCGCGCTGCACGGCGGAGACGTCCCCACCCTGCTCGCGCATCCGGCGCACAATCGCGGCGGCAACCTGGTTGGGCGCCCCAAATCCCACGCTGCCCGCGGCGAACAGCGCGAGGCCCTCCTGGAGCGCGGCCAGCCGATCGGTGGACCTGTCTTCGGTGGCGCGCACGGCGGCGTGGACGATGCGCAGCGCTTCCTGCTCGTCCTTCGAGCCGGCCTGGCGCACCACGCTGTCGACGTCGGCAAGGGCGTCCTCGGCGTCCAGCACCTGGCGCGTGGTCGCGCGAAACCAGTGGGGCTGCTGCGCGCGCTGCAGCCCCTGGCGCGCGATGGTGTCGAGGCGTGGCTCCACGTGGGAAAGGTTCAGCAGCCGCAAAGCGGACTCCTGGGCAGGTGATCGGGCGCACTTTCCGCGGGTCGCCGGGGCCTTACCATGTCCACAGACACTTGCAGGGAGGCAGAAAGCGCATGACGTCCTGGTTTGAGCCTTCGTCCTTCATCGCGGCGACCATGATGGCCGCCCTTTGGCCGAATTCGACACCCTCTCCCCAGGAAGATGCCCTGGGCCGCACCCCGCTGCATCACGCGGCCGCGGGCGGCGACGTCGAGCGGGTGGTGGCGCTCATCGGACAGGGATGCTCGGTGGACGGCGCCAGCGACGAGGGACTCACCGCCCTGCACGAAGCCGCCTGCTGCGGCCGCAGGGAAGTCGCCGAGGCGCTGCACCGTCTGGGCGCCGATCTGAACCGCCGCACGGACGCCGGCATGACGCCGCTCGCCCTGGCCGTCGTGGGCGGCCACCTCGCCCTGGCCGGCGACCTGCTCGCCTGGGGAGCGCGCGTCAACAAGACCAACCGCGCCGGCGAGACGCCCCTGCACATCGCGGCCGAGCGCGGCTGGGCTCGCATCGTGGAAACGCTGGTCAGGCGCGGCGCCGCGCTTGAAGCGGTGGATTGCGAGGGCTTCACCGCGCTGCACTTCGCCTGCCGCTGCGGCCAGACCGGCGCGGCGCGCGTGCTGCTGAGCCACGGCGCGTCGATGGAAGCGCGGACCGACGATGAGTGCACGCCGCTCATGGTGGCGGCGTCCGGAGGATGGCTGGAAATCGTCTCCGCGCTGGTCTGGCGAGGTGCCTCGCTGCACGCCTGGGATCACTTGCGCGCGACCGCCCTGCACCACGCCGCCAGCGCCGGGCACCGCGCGGTGTGCGAGATGCTCGTGCGCTCGGGGGCCGACCTGTCAGCCCGCGACGCGTTGGGCAAGACGCCTGCCCAGGCGGCGGCCGGCTACCCGGATGTGGAGGGGATGCTCACGCCGCGGCCGCCTCGCGCGAACAGCGGCGAGGTGTCGTTCAAGACGCTGCGCAGCGCGTAGTAGAACAGGGAGGTCACACACATGCGCAAGAGGCGCGACTCGGGATTTACACTGGTGGAAATCATGATCGTCATCGCCATCATGGGAGCCCTGCTGGGAATTCTGCTGCCCAGCTACACTCACGCGATGGCGCAGGGAAAACTCTCCGCCTGCAAGAGCAACCTGAAAAACCTCTCCACCGCGATTGAAACCTACCGGAACGATTACGGCGGACAGGCGCCGCCGATGATGCGGAGCCTGGCGCCGACCTACCTCGCCGTGCTGCCCACCTGCCCGTCACGCGGAGAAACCTATTCGCGCAGTGTGAGCGACGACGCGCCGGACTCCTACGTGCTGTTCTGCCGCAACTGGGGCCACGGCGAACTGGGGCTCGCGAGCAATTTTCCGCAATACTCACCCGCGGTCGGGATGCTGGAAAAGTGACGCCTGACTAAAGACTGGAGTCGTCCCGCCAGTTGAGCAGCTTGAAATAGTTGGGGTTGGGGCCGCCGCCGACCCGCAGGGTCGGGGCCACGTCCAACTCGGCGTGGAGCCTGCGGCGGGCCTGAGGGGCGCTCTCGCTGCCCAGCGTGCCCTGGCTGGTGAGCAGCACGACGCGCCAGGGCGCCCGGGATTTCGACATGTCAATGGTGACCGTGTAGCGGCCGAGGAATGCGCCGTCGACGTCGGTGAAGTCCTCGGCGTACGAGTAGGTGAGCGTATCGTCAGTCAGCCGGGGAGGAAACGACGGGTCTTTCTCGAGTTTCGCGCGCGCGTCTTCCAGGCCGGCTTCGGCGATGGCGGCCGCCTGCGCGGACTGGGAGGCCTGCATCGCGCCGCGATATTGCGCCATCTTGATGCCCAGCAGCGCAAGCCCCATCACCAGCAAGATTGCGGTGACGCACATGCCGACCACCAGCGTGAAGCCGCGCCGCCTCACTGCCCGATCCTCAGGCGCAGCCGGGTGGAGAGCGTTTTTACGATTTTTCCGTCCTGAAATGAAGCGTCGATCTGGTAGAGGCCTTTTCCCTGCGCGGCGCACGAGAATCCGGCCACGCCTTCGGCCACCGCGTCGCTCCGCGCGGTTCCCTGCGCTGTGGTGACCGCGCGCAGCAGGACGCCGTTTTCCACGTGGTAGGAAATCGTGAGCATGGCCGCCGCGGGGTAAGCATCCCACGCCGCCGGAGTGGGGGATGGAGAGGCCGGAAGAGGGTTTCGTCGTCCGGATCAATTCGGGTGAAAGTCAGCGTGGATGACGTCTGCCCGGCCGACGGCGCGCTGACCACGACCGCTTCGGCAAGCTCGTCGCGCACCCGCTGCACCGCGGTCTGCCCGGCCCGCAGCGCGGTGTCCTTCTGGGACGTTTAGCGCAGCGCGCTGCCGTACTCGGCGCACAGCCCGGCCACCACGCCGAGCACGAGCGACACGAGAAACAGCGTGGCCAGCACTTCCACCAGGGTGAGGCCGCGGGCGCGTCACATCAGGGATCCGCAGCCCGTTGTCTGAGCGCCATGCAGGGATCTTTCGCCGCCCTTGAGGGCGCGCCTGCAAGCGCGCCTTGCCGTTGAAATGAAATTAGCGTGCGCGTCGAGAAAACAAAGGACACCATGGCAGGCCAATTTGAATTGCGCATCCGCGCCGGGCGCGACTGGGCCGCGCCGCTTGAGGGCACTCGTATCGTGATCGGCTGCGATCCCTCGTGCGACGTCGTATTGCCGGACGACGGCCGCACCGCGCGTCGCCACGCCATCCTGCACCTTGCGCCCGAGGGCCCCTCGCTGGTGGATCTGCAAACCACCAGCGGCACGCTGCTCAACGACGTGCCAATTTCCAACGCGGGACTGGTACACCTTGACCGCATCGGCATCGGCGGGGCCATCCTGGTATTTCGCGACGCCGGGCGGGAAATCGATCCCGACGAGATGGCCGATCTGCTGCGTCACGAGGGCATCGTCGCGGCCGGCTCATTTGCGTGGCCGGGCATTTCGCTGGTGCCCGTCGAGCCGGTGGCTGACGACGCGGCGATCATCCGGCGCCTGGCGGATATTGCCCGCGAAAATGACGAAATGCGGGCCCGCGCCGAACGCGAGGCCGAAGCCGGCGGGCGCTTCGTGGGCGCCGTCGGCCGTCGCGTGGTCGACGCCGTCCGCAATGGCGCGCTGCACTTTACGCCGCAAGGCCGCGCCGACGATCTCACCATCTTGTTCGCCCGCTTGCACGCCTTTGAGGAAAATCCGCTCGACACTTTGCCCGCGCGCCTTAACGCGATTTTCGAGGATCTCGCGGATCGCATTTTCGAGCACGACGGCGTGGTCTGCCAGTTTTTGAAACACCGCCTGCTGGCACTTTTCGGAGGCCCCTGGACCACGTACGCCGCCGACGAAGCCGCGCGCCAGGCGGTTCGCGCCGCCGCCGCCATCGCGCCGCTTGGAGCGTGCGTCGGCATGGCTTGCGGCCCGGTCCGCCTGGGACGGGTCGGCGCGCGACGGCGCAGCACCGTGTCCGCGCAGGGAGACGCGGTCAACGTGGGCGCGCGCCTGTGCGGGCTGGCCGCGCCCGGGGAAATCCTCGTCTCGGCGCCGCTGGCCGATCGCCTCGGCACGACGCTCACGCCGCGCCACGGCCTGACCCACAAGTCCGGTGAGCCGCTCCCGGCGTTCGTCCCGTGAGCGGGCCGTGGACGCTGCTCTACGTGCGCTCTTCACGCGGCATCCGCATGCGCCGGGTAGCCATCCCCGCCCAGGGAGTTGCCGTCGGCTCGAATCCCAAAGGAGGCCTTGCGCTTGACGCGGACGGCGCGGTGGACGATCGACATTTCGAAATCACGCTGGACGCGGGCGGCCCGCTCTTGCGCGCCCACGGTCCGGTGCGGGTTAATGGCAATCTCGTGGAAGGAGCCCGCCTGCGCCACCTCGATCGCATCGAAGCCGGCACCTCGCGCCTCGTCCTCTACGACGACGCGGCCGCGCCCGCGCCGCGCCGGGCCGCACGGGCGCTGGACACCGGCCGCGATGAGCAGCTCGAGCATGGAGAAGCCGCGGCGGCGAGTTCTCACAAGTCGCCCCCGATCCGGGCCGTCCCGCTCAGAGGCTCGCCGCTGAGCGGGACGCGCTGCTCCTGGTGGCCGGCTCGCACCGAACAATACGTCGGCCTTCTCGAGCAGACCACCGAGAGGCGCAGCTCAAACGCGCCGTCGGCGGAGATCGGCTTGCGGACGTCGAGGGGGATTTCCGGAAAGTGGAAGTCGACCACCGTCTCGCCCACGTCAGCCACGTCCCGCACCACGATCTCGAGGGGACGCGAGGAACGCTGCTCGGGTCGGCCGCCCGCGAACGCAAAGAGCGCGGCGATCACGAAGCCGAGCAGCAGGACGGCGGCCAGGATTCGGCTTTTCCGCTTCACGGCGGCTCCTCGCGCTGGGATTTTTCCCATCGTAACAGGGGCCGCCGGGGCACGAAGTGATCGGAGACACTTTCACCACGCGTGTCATCAGGTGGAATATAGCAATCGTCGTGTCGAATTTCTTTCCGATGCAGGAAACCCGCCCGTCATGGCTGCAGCGCAGGCGCATTCCTGCGTCGCTGCTCATCCCGTACACCCGGCAGTTGGCCACCATGCTGGCGGCCGGGGTGCCCACCCCCGCGCCCTCGACGGCATGGCGCGCACCGGGGACAACCTCGTGCTGAGCGCGGTGACGCTGGAGCTGAGCGCGGCGGTGGCGCGCGGCTTGAGCCTGTCGCAGGCGCTCGCCATGTACGGGCGGGTGTTCCCGCCCATTTTCGTGGCCATGGTGCGGGCCGGGGAGGAGGGCGGATCGCTGCGCCGCACCCTCACCCAGCTCGCGGACTGGATGGAGCGGGACGACCGCGCGGCGCGCCGTCTCAAGGCCACGATGGTTTATCCCGGATTCGTGGTGGCGCTCACCGCGGCGCTCACGCTGGCGTTGTTCTACTGCGTGCTTCCCCGGTTCGTGGACATCTTCAACGACATGGGCGTGACCCTCCCGGTAATCACCCGCGGGCTCATGGAGATCACCCGGGCGGTCCGCAATCCGTGGGCGTGGCTGGCGGTGGCCTGCCTGGCCGGCGCGGGTGCGGCCGGGCTGCGTGCCATGCGCGCGGATCCTGGCGGGCGCCTCCGTATGCAGGCGCTGTCGTTTCGGATTCCGCTGGTGGGACCGCTGCTGGAGCGCAGCACGCTGGCCCGCTGGTGCGCGATGGTGAAGCTCATGCTGGGCTGCGGCGTGGGCCTCGTCCCCACCCTGCAGATCGCCGCGCTGGCCAGCGGGAGCGCGGTGCTGCAGGCGGACGCCCGCTCGCTGGTGGACGCGGTGACCAGGGGCCTCACGCTCAGCCAGGCGATGCAACGCCGCCCGCGGATTTATCCCGCGCTGCTGGTCTACATGGCGCGGGCCGGCGAGGAAACCGGCGACCTCGGGGAAATGTTCGGACACGCGGCGGTATTTTATGACCTCGACGTGGCGACGCGGCTGGAGATTTTGACGGCGTCGCTGGAGCCGCTGCTGCTCAGCGCGATCACCATCGGCGTGGGCGCGCTGGTGATCGCGATTTTCGTGCCGATATACGGGATGGTCCGCACGGTGGGGCCGTGACGGGTATCAAACGCGAGCCTTCCAGTCGCGGGGATTTCGCCGCCCGTGCATGACTGCGATGACCGCAATGCGTTCGCGCTCTTCCACGAAGAACACGGCGTACGGGAAACGGTGCATCAGCGCGCGCCGTACATCGGGATGCACTCTCGGATAACGGGCCGGATTCATCTCAATGGCATCGAGTGTAGTAAGAAGCTCGTCGAGGAATTGCTGTCCGAGAAGTTGCGCTTGCCGCTCATACCAGACCGAGGCCTCCTCCACGTCCCATTCGGCTTCAGGGAGGAGATAGGATGGCCTCACAGACGCTTTCGAATCTGCTCAATTGCCTCTCGGGCCGGTCTGCCTGGGGAACCGCTTGAACGGTAGGTTTCGAGGCGTCGGTCAAGCTCGCGTTTTTGCTCCTCGGTCAGAGGCAAGGCATTCTGGTCCACGGCAATGCTGTCCCAGATATCTTCCACGAGCTGGATTCGTTCGGATACCGGCAGGTCGCGAATGCTCTGATCCATCAAACTGAGGTTCGCTCTGGCGGGTCGGTTTCCTTTGGCAGCCAGAACACGAACGTGGCGCCGCCGCCCGCGGTGGGCTCGACGCGGATCTCGCCGCGGTGGGCTTCCACCAGGCCGCGCGTGATCCACAGACCCAGGCCGCTCCCCTCGCGGGCCGTGGTATCGCCGATGCGCTGGAACGGATCGAAAATCCGCTCGCGCTCTTCCGCGGGAATTCCGGCCCCGTGATCCACCACCCGGAACACCACCGCGCGATCGGTTTCCTCCGACTCGACGATTACCTCACGGCCGATCGGCGCATATTTTATTGAGTTGGACAAAAGATTGGTGAAAATCTGCCGCAGCTTGGCCGGGTCCGCCGCCAGCGCCTCGCAGCGCACCTTGTTGGCGATGACCGGACGGTTTGTTGCTTCGGTGGCTTCTCCGATGAAAGCAATTTCCTCGTCCACAATCATTCGGGGGTTCACCTGGCTGCGATGCGTCTTGAAGCTCGGTGACGGCGTGGCTTCGGCGGAGGTCTGGCGGGCGGCCTCGAGATAAGTGTCCACCAGCGACCGCGCGCGCCGAGCCGCGTCGGAGATCTGCTCGATGAGCCGCGAGCGCTCGGCCGGTTCCTCGCTGTGGTCCGCGGCGTAGGCGGCCATCATGATCACGCTCAGGGGATTTTTTAGATCGTGCGCGGCCACTTGCAGGCTGTCCGACATGGCGGCGCGCTGCGCCGTGACCTCGCGCGCCTCCAACTGTCTGCGGCGGGTTTCCTCGCGCAATTGATCGGCGTGCAGGGCGGCGGCGAGCAAGGCGCCGATGGCTCGAATGAAGGGGAAATCATCCCTGGTGAGCGGCATCTCGGGCGCCGGCGTGTCCACGCAGAGCACGCCGAGAATTTCCTCGCGCGCGATGAGCGGCACGTAGATGGCTGTCTGGATGCGGTTGAGCACCACGCTGGGCGCGTCGCTCACCGCGGCGTGCTGGCTCGATCCCTGGAAAAAGAACACCGCGTTGCCCGACTCCACCGCGTAGCGCGCCATGGAGGCGCTCACCGGGCTCCTGGGCAGTCCCTCGCGGCGCAAGACCGCCTCCGGGAGGAGCGAGCGCAGCCCGAGCACCGGGTCGGGCGGCCATTTCGCCACCGTCACCCGCTGGGCCGAGGGCACCACGTCAAAAATGCGGCGCAGCGCCGTGGCCATCAAGTCGAGGCCCTCGCAGCGCAGCATCTGCTGCGCGATGTCGGAAAGCGCCTCGACGGCGGTCTGGGCCAACGCGCCCTCGCGGACGATGGCGCCGACTTCCGCGGACGTGGCGTCGGCCTGCGCGCTCACCATGACGTCGGGATTCATGCGCCAACTGGGTTCAACGGCCAGGGCGGGCTTGCCTGTCGGTCGGGCAGTGACGCCCCACGGGGAGGATGTCGAGGCCACGTGGGCGCCAGGCTGGTGCGTCGGCCGGACGACCGCTTCCCAGGTGGGTACTGACTTTTCGGTATGGCTTATAGTATGATCAAGCCGAATTGCCGACTTTTCAGGTAAAAGCGTTTCGGCTGGACGGGTCGGCCGTCCAGATGCAGATCACCGCGCGGGACAACATGGAGGCTTACGCCACACTGGAGGCGCAGGGCCTGACTCGCATTCGCCTTCAGGAGGCCGAGCCGGCCAGCGGGACACCGTCCCTGTCCGAACTTCGGCGGGCGCGCGCGGGGGCGGAGTCGGTGGATGCCACGGTCACTGATTCGCCCGATACCTGGCCGACGCCGACCCGGGCCAATCGCCTGCAGGTGGACAAGAGCGGGGAGTCGCTGGTGGTCCGTAAGCCGAACGAGCCGCTGGTCACCCGGCAGATGCCGGGGGTCAGTGAGCCGAACGAGCCGCTGGTCACGCAGCAAATGCCGGCCGCGAAGAACCCGGACCGACCGGCCGAGTCGGTCCCGCGGCGCACGGTGTCCGCGCGGACCACCCGCGAGATGCCCGCCGAGCCGCGCACCCGCGGTCTGGCCGTGGTGGACGAGCCGCTGGAACGCTCCGAGCCTGCCCGGCCTCGTGCCGACGAAGAGCCGCCCAGCATCTGGAAGCCGCGCCCGCACAAGCCGGTGGACCCGCGCAAGCGCGCCATGCCGGCCGTGGACCGCATGAATTTCTTCAGCAGCCTGTCCGCCATGCTGAGCGCCGGAATTCCCCTGATGCGCGGCGTGCGCTCGCTGCAAGAGCAATATTCCGATCCGGTGTCGGCGGCGACCATGACCCACCTGGCGACCACGGTGGCGCAGGGGAAATCCCTGTCGACGGCCATGGCGGGGCTTCCGCTCACCTTTTCCAAGCTGCAGGTGGGCTCGGTGCGGGGGGCGGAGAACGCCGGAAATCTTCCCAGCGTGCTCGGCCGCCTGCACCGCTACGACGAGCGGACCCTCTCGCTGCGGCGCGAGGTGCAGTCGCACATGAGCTATCCCATCATGGTGTTCGGCTGCGCGCTGGTGTTGATTCTCTTTGTGGGCCGATTTTTGTTGACGGGAATGCTGCCGGTGCTCGAGCAGGCGCGGGTGAAAATCAATTTCACGACCTCGGTGGCGATTTCCATCGCGCGCGCGCTGGAGCATCCGCTGGTACTGCTGCTCTGCGTGGCGGCCGTGGCGGCGGGTGTCTGGCAGTTGATGCGCTGGCTCAAGACCCAGAGGGGCGCCTTGATCCGCGACCGCTTTCTCATGGAGGCCCCGCTGCTCCGCGGTCCGCTGCGCAAGGTGGAGACGGTGCGCGCCTGCGAGTCGCTTGCCACGCTGTACGGCAGCGGCATGACGATTTTGCAGTGCCTGGAGGCCGTGCAGTCGTCGTCGGACAACACGGTGGTGCGCATGGCGCTGGCCAGCGTGGTGGAGGACGTCCGCGAGGGGCGCTCGCTGGCCCAGTCCCTGCAGCGCACCGGATTTTTCGACAAGACGGTGGTGCAGCTGGTCTACGTGGGCGAGGAAACCGGCAATCTCGACATGGCGTTCACCAAGATCGCGCAGTACAACGATCTCGAGGTCCGCACCGCGCTGGATCAATTTACCGCCGCAATCGAGCCGGTGATGATGGTAATTCTGGGGGTGACCGTGGGCATCATCGCGCTGATGGCGTTCGCTCCGCTGTTCCAGGTTCTGCAGACGCTGTAGGAAGAGGTGACACCCCCCGGTGTCGCCAACTATTGCCCAGGAGGCCGATTTCGATGAGTTTCCGAACCGTTCCGCAGAGTCGCCCGGTGGCCCGCGGCCCAAAGGGAGTGGCCGCCCTGTTTCCGCGTCAGGGCGAGTGGACCGAGGCGGACTATCTCTCCCTTCCCGAGTCGTCACGCATTGTAGAGCTATCAAATCAAAGGCTGGTGATTCCCGACTTACCAGGCGATCGTCATCAAAATGCCGTCGTGGAACTCGTTGCCGCCATCCGCGATTTTGTGAAACAGCGGGATCTCGGGTACGTTCGCGTGGCGCCCATGCGGGTCCGACTGTGGCCGGGCAAATTTCGCGAGCCCGACATCCTGTTTCTCACAAAGGCGCACCGAGACAGGCGCGGAGAGGAATTCTGGGGAGTGCCTGACCTCGTGGTGGAAGTCTTGTCGCCGCGTACTGAACGTTCCAGCGGAACAGAGCAGGTGGACCGCCGGGAGAAATTTCGCGAATACCAGAAGGCGGGTGTGAGCGAGTACTGGCTGGTGGATTTGAAGCTCGCCTGCATTGAGATTTTTGTCCTGCGCGACGGCATTTACGAGCTTCTAGGCAAGTGGGGAGAAACCGAGACGCTGCGCTCCGAGTTGCTCGCCGGCTTTACCATTGACGTTGCGGGAATTGTCTGTGCGCCCGATTGAGACTCACACGGGGTCGACCGGGATCGACAGTGAGATCCTTCCGCGGTCCACCTCCACGGCCACGATCTCCACCTCGATGACCTCCCCTACGGAGAGGCTCTGCCCGTGGGGAATTCTCGTGCGGTGCACGAGGCCGTCCTGCTTGACGCCGATGTCCACGAAGGCGCCGAAGTCGACGACGTTGCGCACCGTGCCGCGCAGTTGCATCCCCACCCGGAGATCCGAAGCGGACAACACGTCGCGGCGCAGCAGTGGGCCCGGCACGTCCTCGCGGGGATCGCGGCCGGGACGGGCGAGTTGTTCGAGGATGTCGCGCAGCGTGGGCACGCCGCAGCCCAGCACGGCGGCCAGATCCTCCGCGCGCTGGCCGGTGGGGCGTTTCATCACCTCGCGCGCCACCGCGTAGCTCTCCGGATGAATCGCGGTGTTGTCGAGCGGCTCCTTGCCTCCGCGCACGCGCAAGAATCCAGCCGCCTGCTCGAACGCTTTGGGCCCCAGCCCGGCTACCCCCAGAAGGGTTTGGCGGCTGTTAAAAGGGCCGTTTTTATTCCGATGGGCCACGATTTTCTCGGCTAATTTCGGACCCACGCCCGCCACGTGGGTGAGCAGGGCGGGGGAGGCCGTGTTCACCTCCACCCCGACGCGGTTCACCACGCTCTCCACCACGCCGTCCAGCGCTTTCTTCAGGTTGCCCTGCTCGAGGTCGTGCTGGTACAACCCCACGCCGATCGACTGCGGATCGATTTTCACCAGTTCGGCCAGCGGATCTTGCACCCGCCGCGCGATCGACACCGCGCCCCGCATGCTCACATCGAGGTCCGGCAATTCCGCGCGGGCCAGCGGGCTTGCCGAGTACACGCTGGCCCCGGCTTCGTTCACCATTAAATAGTGCACCTTTGGAAAATCCGCCAGCAGTGCCGCGACGAGCGATTCTGTTTCCCGCGACGCCGTTCCGTTGCCGATGGCCAGCAGCGTGCCGTGGTGACGCCGCAGCAGGCCGGCCAGTGTCTGCAGCGCATCCTCGCGGCGATTTTGCGGGGGATGTGGATACATCGTGGCGGTGTCGAGCACCTTGCCGGTGGGATCTACCACCGCGACCTTGCAGCCGGTGCGAAACCCTGGATCGACGCCCAGCACCACCTGCCCGCCCAGCGGCGGCTGGCCGAGCAGCGCCCGCAGATTCTCCCCGAACACCGCGATCGCATGGGCCTGCGCATGCTCGGTGAGCGCGCGGCGCACGTCGCGCTCAATGGCGGGCAACAGCAGGCGGTCGGCCGCGTCCTCGACGGCGAGGCGCAGTTGCTCGCTCCAGGGGGATCGCGTGTCGGGCCGGAAGTCGGCCGCAATGGCGTCGCGCCAGTCGCGCTCGGGGACCACGATCTTCACGCGCAGCACCTTCTCCGCCTCGCCGCGGTCCATCGCCAGGATTTGATGGGGTCGCAGGCGCGAGACGCCCGCGTTGAAGGAATAGTAGTCGCGGAAGACCTGTCGCTCGTCCTCGGACCTGGGCGCGCGCGCGCATTCGATCGACGCGAAGCGGAGCGCCTTGTCCCGCAGCCTGCCGCGCACGTCGGGATGGTCGGCGATGATCTCCGCCACGATGTCGCGGGCCCCGGCCAGCGCGGCGTCGCTGTCCGCGACCTCGTCGCCCAGGTAGCGCCGGGCGGCCTCCGCGGGTCGGCTGTTGGGCGGCTGTTCGATTATCTGGCGGGCCAGCGGCTCCAGCCCGCGCTCCCGGGCCACCGTGGCGCGCGAGCGGCGCTTCGGCCGGTACGGCGCGTACAGATCCTCCAGCGCGGTGAGCGTCTCCGCTTCGTGAAGGCGCTTGCGGAGCGCGTCGCTGAGCTTTCCCTGCTCTTCGACGGAGGCTTCGATGGCGGCGCGCCGCTGTTCGAGCGCGCGCAGTTGCCCGATGCGGTCGATGACCTTGCGCAATTGCTCCTCGTCGAGCCCGCCGGTCGCCTCCTTGCGGTAGCGCGCGATGAAGGGCAGGGTGTTTCCGGCGTCAAGCAGGTCGGCGGTGGCGGCCACCTGCTGCGGGCGAACGTTCAGCTCTCGGGCGATGCGGTCCATGCTTTGAGGTTTTTTTCAGACGTTTGCGGTACCCTGCTCCTTGATGGACGCTATCGGCAATCAAAGAATCACTGCCCGCCTGAACGTGGCGAACGCCTTTGCCACGCGGGGCGGCTTTCCCACCGCTCCCGACCTGGGCGGCTTCGTCAGCCTTGCGGACACGGTGTGGCTTACCCCGCCGCCCGCGATGCCGATGTCCGACGCCGACCTGAACGCCTTCCTGAGCAAGATGCGCGAGATGAAGCAGCAGGCGCTGCGCGACCGCGCGCTGCGCGGCGGCTCGCCCGGCGGGCCGGTCAACCCGGAGAAGGACAAGGAGAAGCAGGGTCCGCTCGACGTGAAGGCCCACGGATACTACGAGGGCGACAAGTTGATCGCGGTGCGCGAGATCCGCGTGTTCGAAGTGGGAAATTATCGCAAGCGAACTTACAACACGTTCCCCGGCGGCTGGCCGGACAACTCGCTGCGCATGGACAACGCGCGGGTTGGAAAAACCTACCGCGTGAAAGTGACCTGGGAGAACGGGACTAGCCAGGAAAAAGACGTTGCCATGGATTCTCCCAACGGCACCAGCGTCGACGTCTGGAAATACTGATCGCGCCAATCAGGTTTCGGAATCGCTGCGGTTGCGCTGAATGAACTCCGCCCAGCGCTTTTCAATTTCTGGGGACAGCTCGTTGAATTGCAGGCCGCCCACAAATTGACGCTCGCCTTCAGTGTTGAGCCACACCACATGGCCGTGCATGGAAACCGGCTTTGACTCCGGCGACAGCACCACGAAGAGCGTGACTTCCTCGTTGACGTACACCGGGTGCTGGCTGACGAAGCGCATCCCGCCAACGCTGACATCGTCGGTGAAAATGTTGAAGTCCTCGCCGCGCTGGCGACACACCACGCCGAGAATCATGCGGATCCGCTCGAACTCCCGCTGCTCGGAAACCTCAGTGGTGGGCTCCTCCTGGCGCCGGAACCACTTCATCTCACACGCTTGCCTCCTTGAAGTGCTTTACGAACAAATAGTCCTTTTCGAGATACTCGCGCGCGGCCTCGATAAGGGCCTCGTTGGTGATGCGGTCGTCCACCGCGATGACCGCCGCGAAGATGGCGGAGCGATCCAGGTAGCGGCCCCTGGTTTCCTCATCGCGGGCCAGTTCCTCGACGCGTGTCTTGATGTTGCGCAGCACTTCCTTCTCTTCGGGGGACACCGAGGCCATGCACTGACCGAGCCGCTCTCCGGCGGTTTCCAGCTCGTTCTGGTACGGATTCTCTGACATGCTGCGCTCCTCTCGTGGTGGGGCTGACGGCTTCCCGCTGGGGAGCCGCGTTCGGCCCCTGTTCAACGCCGCGCCGAAGGTTCCCCCCACTGCGGCGCGCCGGGCGGCGGCACCCGACAGGCCGGGGGATAGTCCACGCGCACCAGACACAGTCCCTGGGGGGGCGCGGGCGCCGACGCCTGCCGCGCGTCGCGTCCGCGTAGCACGCGCGCCGCGGTGCCCGGGGGACGCCGCCCGGCCGCGACGTCCACCAGCGTGGCCACCAGCATCCGCACCATGCGGGGAAGAAACGCGTCCGCCTCGATCTCGAGATGCCACAGGGGCAGGCGCTCGACGAGGTACGACGGGGATGCCGCCCCCGGCGCGAGCCGCCGCCATTCGAGCCGGTGGATGGTCCGGAAGTAGTGCTTGAGGTCCTCCCCGCCGCTGCAAAACGCGCGGAAGTCGCGCCGGCCCAGGAGCGCGGCCCCCTCACTTTGCAGCAGGTCGAAGTCAATCTCGCGGGAATAGTGCCACGCGCGCTGGGCCACCACGGGCCGTGGGGTGGCAGCCACCAGCAGGTGATACTGGTAGGTGCGGCGCGAGGCGCTGTGCCGCGCGTGGAACCAGGGCGGCGCTTCCCAGGCGTGGCGCACCCCGATGCGCCCGTGCGCGTTCCGCACCAGGGCGCGCACCAGCGTGTCCAGGGGGCGCGCGGACTCGGTCCGCACGTGCACCACCTGTCCGGTGGCGTGCACCCCCGCGTCGGTGCGCCCGGCGCACACCACGGTGACCGGCTCGTCGAGCACCTCCGAGCAGATGTCCTCCAGCAGGCCCTGCACGGTGGGGATGGCGGGGTCCTTCTGGCGCTGGTAGCCGAGAAATCCGCCGCCGTCGTACTCGATCCGCATGGCGATGCGGCGGGTCACGGGAGCCACGGCGTTCCGGCCAGCAGCAATCCCCCGAGCAGCAGCGCGAGGACGTCGGTCCAGCGGAACTCCAGGCCCACCATGCGGGTGCGTCGGACGCCGCCGCGGTAGCAGCGCGCCTCCATGGCGACGGCGAGATCCTCGGCCGCGCCGAACGCCTGCACGAAGAGGGGGACCAGTACCGGGACAAGCACCCGCGCGCGGCCCAGCGGCCCGCCCTGGTCGAAGCGGGCGCCGCGGGCCATCTGCGCCTTGATGATGCGCTCGGCGCACTCCACCAGCGTCGGGATGAAGCGCAGCGCGATGCTGGTCATCATCGCGAGCTCGGTGGTCGGCACGCGCAGGATGCGCAACGGGGCCAGCAGTTTTTCCAGCGCGTCCGTCATGCGAATGGGGGAGGTGGTCAGGGTGAACAGCGAGGTGAGCAGCATCAACAGCGAAAGGCGGGCGGCCATGAGGCCGGCCTGGGACACGCCGTCCTGGGTGACGCGCAGCGGTCCCAGGGCATAGAGGAGCGGACCGCCGCGGACCAGCAGCATGTTGAACGCCACGGTGATGGCCAGCAGCATCGCGATGGCCCGCAACCCGCCCAGGAAATAGCGCGGCGTGAGCCCGGCGGCGAGCGCTCCGGCCACGCACCAGACGAGCATGGCGGCGAGAGACGCCGGGCGGCTCACGTTGAAAGTGACCACCATCGCCGCCACCAGCAGAAATATCTTGGTGCGTGGATCGAGCCGATGCACGGGACTGTCGCCCGGCACGAACTGACCCACGGTCACGTGCCGCATCAGTTCCACGGCGGCAGCCTTTCAACGAACCTTCGCCGCTTTCCTCATGCCGTGCTACATTGTTTCTTCTGTGGAGGTTTGAGCCGTGAAACTGGATCATCTGCACCTGCACTCCGCCGATCTTGGCGCAGCCCAGGGGTTCTACGAGAAATGGTTTGGCTTCCGGAAGTGCCCCCACGAAGAGCCGATGCTTTCCTGAAGAATCCGGACGGATTCTTGCTGGCAATATTTCCCACCGAGGCTGGCGAGCGGCCGATTCCGGACTGGTTTCACTTCGGGTTTTCGCTGCCGTCGGGCGCGCAGGTCGAGGCGCTTTACGACGAAATGAGGGCGGCTGGCGTGAAATCACCAGCCGCGGCCTGATGCGCTTCGATGACGCCGTCACGTTCTACTGTATGGATCCCGACGGCCACAAGGTCGAAGTGCGCTGGGAGGCCTAGTCACGGGTGGCCGCCTGCGGTTTATCTCCAGCGTAGGGCTCTTATTTGACTACTTTGTAGGTCACGGTGCTCAGCCCGTACACCGCGTCCCGCGGGTTGAAGCGGGTGTTCGGGCCGATGCTCTTGTAGCGGGTGGACATCTGGCTGGCGCGCTCGGCGATCATTTTCTGGATCGCCTTGGCGGTGTCGGTCACGAACTCGTCGGAGGACGCGACCGGAATGACGCCGCCCTCTTCCCACGCCTCTTCGCGCGCGGCGGTAGTGGCTGGCGGCTTTGAAGCCTGGGGTTTGGCGGCCTGGGGCTTCGCGGCCTGGGGGGCCGGCGGCTTCGCGGGCTGCGGCTTGGGCGCCGGGGGCGTCGCGGCCGGCGGCTTCGCGGGAGGAGGCGGCGGCGCGGCCGGGCCGTCGGTTTCAAACTCGTCGGAGGCGACGACCGTGGACGTCGTGGCGTTGGCCTGCGGTTTGGGAGTCTGCACGGTGGCCGGGCGCGTCGGGGACGGAGCCGGCGGGCGCGGCGTCGAAACCGGCGCGGCCGTCTGCGGGCGGGGCTTGTTGGCCATGCCGCTGATCTTGTGGAAGGCGGCCATGTCCAGGGGTTTCTCGGTGGCGATGACCTGAATGGTTTCCTTGCCGACCGGGCCGTATTGTCGCAGCAGTTGTCCCGCGTTGTCCCTCAGGTGGAACGCCTCGCCGGCCTGCACTCGATTTTCGGAAGAGAACGGGCTCGGGCAGATGATGGACGTCTGTCCTTTGGAATTGATGTAATAGAGCACGATGTAGCAATCGCGCGCCGCGGTGATGGTGACGTCCATCTCGTCGCCGATGCGGTACACCGGCTTGTTCGTCTTCAGGGTCACCGGGAAGCGCGCCCACCTGTTTGCCTGGCTGGCCAGCGCCGGTTGGGCTCCGATGTTCTTGGTGTCGATGGATTTCTCGGTAACCATGGCGGGCGCGGCATAAGCGGCGCCGCTGGCCCATGCGGCCAGGAGCAGGCTGAGCAGAAACTTCTTCAAGGTGTTGACCCTCCTTTTCGGGGCGACTGTCGCCACCACCCCTTTGACGCGAATCGCGCATGTTTCTTGCACGTCGCCGGATCTCCTCGCCCCGGCCTTTAGCCGCAGGATTCGACTCAAGGCGCGCGAAGATTGGCGCCGCATGTTGACCCGACGTCGATACTTCAACGCGATCTGCGCGGTACTCTACGTCCTGCTTGGCCTCCCCGCGGCCGCGCAAGTGGACAAGCGCTCGGTCATTGAGGGCGGCAAGCGCGTCGGAACCTACGAGCTTGGCAAGAAGTGGTCGGCCTATGAGAAGGTCCTCGGGACGCCCAGCAAGACGCAGCAGTCCGAGAACGCCGAGAACGCCCGTCTTGTGGTCTACAAGCAATACGGCATGGGCTTCTTCGTGAAGAAGGACCTGGTGAACGGCATGTACGTGGACAGTCCCCTCTTCGTGACGGTGGAGGGAGTGCGCGTGGGGATGCCCAGCAGCGGCGTCGAGAAGGCCTACGGCGCGCCCGAGCGGGTGGACGACAGATACGTCCGCTATCCCGAGAAGGGCCTCGCGTTTTATTTCGACAAGGGAAAGGTGACCCACATTTACGTCTTCGACAGGGAAGAGCGCGATCTGGCCAGCGGAGATCGCCGCATCGTGCCCGGCTCGCGGGTCGGCGGAATTCAATTAGGCACCAGCCTCGACTTCGTCCTCAAGCAGTGGAAGAACCCGACGCGCCGCGGTCCGCTGCCCTCCAAGAAGGGCGCCGAGCTGTGGTCCTACCAGCGGCACGGGGTGATCGTGGTGGCCTACGAGGGCCGCGTGGACGGCGTCTGGATATTCAACCCTGAATTCCGCACCGGTAAGGAGATTCACGTGGGCAGCGCGCGCAACGAGGTGGTTGCGGCCTACGGCAAGGCCGACCGCAAGGAAGAAGAAATGGAGATTTACAGCAAGCTTGGCCTGGGTTTCCTCTATAAGGAAAACGGCAAGGTTGGACAGATCATGGTCCTCGAAACGGAATAACAGGAGGCTAGAAAATGCGTCACAAGATTACCGTGGTGGGCGCCGGAAACGTTGGGGCGACCTGCGCGCAGCGGCTCGCCGAGCGAAATTACGCGGACGTCGTGCTGGTGGACATCGTCCCCAACATGCCGCAGGGCAAGGCCCTCGACATCATGCAGGCCGGCCCCATCTACGGCTACGACACGCTGGTGATTGGCACCAACGGCTACGAGGAGACCGCCGGCTCGGATGTCGTGGTCATCACCTCCGGCCTGCCCCGCAAGCCGGGCATGAGCCGGGACGACCTCCTGTTCGCCAACATGGACATCGTGAAGAGCGTCGTTCAGAATATCTCGAAAACCTCGCCGAACGCGGTCCTCATCGTGGTGACCAATCCGTTGGACGCGATGTCGCAGCTGGCCTGGCAGGTCAGCGGATTCCCCGCGGAGCGGGTCATGGGCATGGCCGGCGTGCTCGACACCGCGCGTTTCCGTACCTTCCTGGCGATGGAATTGAAGGTATCGGTCAGCGACGTGAGCGCGCACGTGCTTGGCGGGCACGGCGACACCATGGTGCCGGTGCCGGAATTGACCACCATCGGCGGCGTGCCGGTTTCGCACCTGCTCACCGACGAGCGCTTCGAAGAAATTGCTCAGCGCACCCGCGACGGCGGCGCGGAAATCGTCAAGCTGCTCAACACCAGCGCCTGGTACGCGCCTTCCGCCGCGGTGGTGGAAATGGTGGACGCAATCCTGCTCGACAAGAAGAAAGTGCTCCCGGTGTGCGCGCTGCTGCGCGGCCAGTACGGCATCAAGGACCTTTACGTCGGCGTGCCGGCCAAGCTCGGCCACAAGGGCGTCGAGGAGATCGTCGAAGTCAGGCTGACCGAGAAGCAGCGTGCCGAATTGCAGAAATCGGTCGACGCGGTCAAGGAAAACTGGGACAAGATGACCGCGAAGCTCTAAGTGACGCGCGTCCTTCTTCTGATCGCCCTGCTGGCCTGGCTGCCCGGATGCGGCGGAAATTCCGCTCCCTCCGCTTCCGGGACGCCGGCCGGCCTCTTGACCAACGGCGCGGATCCTATTCTGGAGATCAAGAGTCCGTCCGGCAGCCGCACGGTCGCGCTGTCACAGTTGATCCGCGAGGTGCCGGTCAAGCGGGTGACGGTCAACGATCCGCTTTACGGACGTGACAAGACCTACGATGGATTTTCCCTTGAGGACCTGGCGTCCTATTCCCAGAACCTGCGCGCCGAGAGCGTGATTTTCCACTGCCGAGATGGATTTTCGCTGCGCATGCCTTTTGTCGCGGCGCGCAAGGCGGGTCTCGTGCTCACCTTCCACGATCTGGAAATGTCCGAGGGATTTCCCAGCAGCCTCGACAATCCGATATTCGTCGAGCGGCGCAACAAGGCGGCTGCCTATCTGCAGGCGCACCATCTCGAGTACGAGCAGGCCAAGCACGGCCGCACGCCCGCCCAGAAACGCATCGTGCAAGAATATGAGACGGCGCGCGGCGAGCGGGACCGCTGGGCGCGGCGCGTTGACGAGCTGAACCGCCTGGGGAATATCGGCCCGTTCCACCCGGTGCTGCTGCGCGCTCTTGCCGTCAAGGACCTGGTGGACTGGGACGCACCGGACGCGGTGCGGGCCATCGAGTTCGAGCACGTGGTTCCCTCGGGAGGGCGTGATTATCCGGCCGGGGCGGCCGCCGACAGCCCGGTGATGACCGGCTACAAGCTGTTCCACGCCAAGTGCCTTTACTGCCATGCGATGAATGGGGGCGGCGGACGCAGCGGGCCGGAGCTGAACATTCCAGTGAACGTCACCGAGTACTTGAAAGAGGAGTACGTCATTGCGTTCATCCTGAACGCGCGCGCGGTGCGGGCCCGCTCCATGATGTCTGTCCAGCCGGAAATTACCCGCCAGGACGCGGAGCGCATCGTCGATTACCTCAAGTACATGAAGAACAACAAGCGCGTGTATTAGGACGCCCTTTTCCCTTCCAGTGCTTACGAATCCATAAACCCCGATGATTGCTGGGTTCAACGTGTAGCACATCGTGACTTCGTTGGAGGGTGCCCTTGCTGACGCGCCGGGCACCTATCACGGGCAGGGCGGTCTGCTGGACAGGACGCGGTTCGTGGGAGCCCGAACGTCCTCGCATGCCGAAGTACGGATTTCTGATCGACAATCGCAAGTGTATCGGGTGCCACGCGTGCACCGTGGCGTGCAAGCAGGAGCACGAGGTGCCGCTGGGGCGTTTTCGCACGTGGGTGAAGTACGTCGAGCAGGGCGCTTTCCCCGAGACCCGGCGGCACTTTTCGGTGATGCGCTGCAATCACTGCGAGCGGCCGCCCTGCGTTGCGATCTGCCCGGTGACCGCGCTGTACAAACGCGACGACGGCATCGTGGACTTCGATCCCGAGGTGTGCATCGGGTGCAAGGCCTGCATGCAGGCGTGCCCCTACGACGCGCTGTTTATCGAGCCGTCCGGCGGGGCCGCCAATAAGTGCAATTTCTGCGCGCACCGCATCGAGTCTCGCCGCGAGCCCCCGTGCGTGACCGTCTGTCCGGAGCAGGCCATCGTGATGGGCGACCTGGAGGACCCCGAGTCGCTGATACGGCGCCTGATAGAAGCGCACCCGGTGACAGTGCGCGCGCCGGAAAAGGCCACACGGCCGCAATTGTATTACATTGACGGGACGCCGGCGTCGCTGGATCCGCTGGCCGCGCCGGAGCGCCAGGAATATCTCTGGAGCCAGTCCACCGCGTCGTCAGTGCCGCTCGCGTACACTGAGGAAGAATTGCAGGTGCTGGCGCGGCGAACGTACGATATCGGCCACGAGCGGCCCTGGGGCTGGAAGGTCGGTGCGTACTTGTGGACCAAGTCGATCGCCAGCGGGGCTTTTCTGGTGCCGATTCTACTCTGGATGGCGGGCGCGTGGCAGGTGCACGATGCGGTTCGGGGCGCCTGGATGGCACTGGTATTTTTGGGAATCACCAACGTCCTGCTGGTGGCGGATTTGAAGCGGCCATGGAAATTCTTGTCGATTTTGCTGCGGCCGCAGCGAAAATCCTGGCTGGTCAAAGGCGCGTACGTCTTGATTGGCTACGGGGCCGTGCTTTCCGCCTTTGTTGTGACTCCGTTTTCGGAGGCGCGGATGCTGTTGCTGGCGCTCGGGCTGCCGCTTTCCATGATGACCGCCGCCTACACCGCATGGTTGTTCGAGCAGTGTGAGGCGCGCGATCTGTGGCACTCCCGGTGGCTGGCGCCGCATCTCGTGCTGCAGGCGGTGATCGCGGGCAGCGCATGTCTGGGAGTTGGCGCACTGCTGGGCGCCGCGCTCTTGTTGGAGATGCTCGTATTTCTGCCGCTCGAGCTGCGCGGCCACACTCGGGCTGGGAAGCAGGCGGCGGCCATCATCACCCGGGGCGCGCTGTCGATGTTTTTCTGGATGGGCGTGGTGTGCCTGGGGCATTTGCTGCCGCTGCTGTTGCTTGCCAGCGGATTCTCGCTAATGGCCGCAGTATTTGCGCTCGGCGGATTGCTGCTCTGGGAGCATCTGTACGTCGTAGCAGGACAGGCGGTGCCTCTGAGTTGAGCGAGACGATTTTTGGATCGCGCGGGCCGCACGCGGCTGCTTCAGGGCCGGTGGCGTATCCTCCGCCGGAGACCTGGGACGACTGGGTCGAGTACGACGCGAAAGCCTGGCCCCGAAAAAGGGAACGGCGCTACATGCTGGTTCCCACCATTTGTTTCAATTGCGAGGCGGCGTGCGGGCTGCTCGCCTTTGTAGACAAAGAAACGATGAAGATCCAGCGTCTGGAGGGAAATCCGCACCACCCCGGCAGCCGCGGACGCAACTGCGCCAAGGGTCCCGCCACCATGAGCCAGGTGAACGATCCGGAGCGCATCCTGTATCCTTTGAAGCGGGTGGGCCCGCGTGGCGGCGGCAAGTGGGAGCGCGTTTCATGGGACGCGGTGATGCGCGATCTGGCCGGCCGCTTGCGCAAGGCGTTGCAAGAAGATCGTCGCACCGAGGTGATGTACCACGTGGGGCGGCCCGGGCACGACGGCTACATGGATCGCGTGCTGCAGGCCTGGGGCGTGGACGGCCACAACAGCCACACGAATATCTGCTCGGCCTCCGCGCGCGTGGGATACATGCTGTGGAAAGGCTCCGATCGGCCGGCTCCGGATTATGCGAACGCGCGCTTTATTCTTCTGCTGTCGTCGCACCTGGAGGCCGGGCATTATTTCAATCCGCACGCGCAGCGCATCATCGAGGCGAAGATGAGCGGCGCGAAAATTGCCACGGTCGACGTGCGCCTGTCCAACACCGCCTCGATGTCGGACTACTGGCTGCCCACCTGGCCGGGCAGCGAGGCCGCATTGCTGCTGGCCATGGCAAAGGTCCTGATGGACGAGGATCTGGTCGACTGGGCCTTCGTCGAGAAATGGGTCAACTGGCGCGAGTGGCTGGAAGCCGAATTTCCGGATGGGCCGGCGACGTTTGAGCGCTTTCAGCAGCGCCTGCGCGCGCAATATGCGGACTTCACGCTGGAGTATGCGGCGCGCGAGACGCGCATCGAGCCGTCGGTCATCGCGGAGGTGGCCCGCGAGATCGGTCGGGCCGGCTCGCGGTTCACCGCGCACGTGTGGCGCAACACGGCCAGTGGCAACCTGGGCGGATGGCAGGTGGCGCGCGCCCTGATGCTGCTTCACGTGTTGACCGGGAGCGTGGGCACCGAGGGCGGCCTGCTCCCCAACGAGTGGGCCAAGTTCGTGCCGAAGCCGTTCGTCAAGCCGCCGCCGCAGAAGGTGTGGAGCGAGATTTTATTTCCCGTCGAGTGGCCGCTGGCGCACTACGAGATGTCGTTTCTGTTGCCGCACTTGCTGCGCGAGCGGAACGAGCGTCTCGATCTGTATTTTACGCGCGTGTTCAATCCGGTGTGGACGTACCCGGACGGCTTCTCCTGGATCGAGATGCTGCGCGATGAGTCCCGCGTGGGGTTGCACGCCGCGCTGACGCCGATCTGGAGCGAGACGGCGTGGTACGCGGACTACGTGCTTCCCACCGGCCTGGGCGCCGAGCGGCATGACTTGATGAGCCAGGAGACGCACGCATCCCAGTGGATTTCTTTCCGCCAGCCGGTGATGCGGCGCGCAATGGAGCGCATGGGACGCACCGTGACGGACACGCGCGAGGCGAATCCCGGCGAGGTCTGGGAAGAGGACGAGTTCTGGATCGAGCTGTCCTGGCTGGCGGACCCCGACGGGAGCCTGGGCATTCGACAATATTTTGAGTCGCCGTACCGGCCCGGCGCGAAAGTCTCCGTGGAAGAATATTATCGGTGGATATTTGAGAACTCGGTGCCGGGACTTCCAGAAGCGGCCGCGAAGGAAGGGCTCGATCCTTACGGATACATGACGAAGTACGGCGCCTTCGAGGTGAGCCGCGACACGCACGGGCGGCACGAGGTGACCGGCCAGTTTCCCACCCCGTCGCGCAAGCTCGAGTTCTACTCGCCGACAATGAAGGAGTGGGGCTGGGAGGAAGAGTCGCTGCCCGGCTACGTGATGAGCCACGTGCACCCGGATCGGCTGGGCGCGGGAGAATATTTGCTGGTGCCAACCTTCCGCCTGCCCACGCTGATCCACAGCCGCAGCGGAAATGCCAAGTGGCTGTACGAGATTTCCCACCGCAACCCGCTCTGGGTCCACCCGAGCGATGCCGAGCGACTGAGTCTGGACGAGGGCTCGCTGGTGCGGGTGACCACGGAGATCGGATATTTCGTGACGCGCGCCTGGCCCACGGAGGGCATCCGCCCGGGCATCGTGGGCTGCTCGCATCACCTGGGCCGCTGGCGCCTGCAGGATGACGTCGGCGGAGAACGCTGGAGCACCAGCCTGGTAAGCCTGGCGGAAGAGGCGCCGGGCAAGTGGCGCATGCGCCAGAAGGAAGGCATCAAGCCATTCGCCTCAGCCGATCCGGACTCCGAGCGAGTCTGGTGGACCGACGCGGGCGTGCATCAGAATATCACGTTTCCAGTGCAGCCGGACCCGGTGAGCGGCATGCACTGCTGGCACCAGAAGGTCCGCGTCACCCGGGCCAGCGATGACGACCGCTACGGCGACGTGTTCGTGGACACGAACGAGGCCTACGAAGTGTACTTGCGCTGGAAGAAAATGACCCGCCCGGGTCCGGGCCCCGACGGCCTGCGCCGCCCGCTGTGGCTGAAACGCCCGGTCCGCCCGGAGGAGGCGGCGTTCTACGTGCCTCGTTGACGACCGGCCGACTCACGGCGTGAAGCCACCGGGTGGCTAAAGTCGGTCAAATGAAGCCACCGGGTGGCTAAATTCGCTCAAGTGAAGCCGACTGCGGGCTAAACTCGCGTGCCCAGCGTCGGATTACACCGACCCGCCCGCGGCGCTGCCCATCCTGGCGCCTACCTTCGCGCCCGCCGCGATCCCCAGGAATGCGCCCGCCACCAGTCCCGCGGGCAGCGCGAACGGCATTGCCACCGCGGCTCCCAGGGTGCCGCCGCCCAGGGCCTTGCGAATCGAAGAGCCCACGAACGACATCGGGCGCTCCACCGACTCCACGCGGGCCCGCGACTCCGGCCACTGCTCGCCCACGTGCGCGTTGTAGCGCTCCAATCCGCCGGTGCACGCGGCCACGCCGATCGTGCCGCCAACGGTAAGCCCCGTCACAAGCCCGGCGGCGCCGCCCACTATCCCCCCGACCAGTCCGCCGAGCGCACGCAGGCCACCGCGCGCCAGACCCGGCTCGGCCGTCGGCGCGACAGGCTTGCGTACGCGCAGGCGCCACGTCGTCTCGCCAGACGTGCCTGAAGCCGTCGGCGCGGGGTCGCTCTGAATCACGTGCAGGTCGCGCAGCAGATCCGCGCGCTCGTGCTGGATGTCGTGCAGGCGGTCCTGCGGTGCGGGGTTCCGTACCACCAGCGACATCTCCTCATCCGCGAGGAACTTCAGGCGGCTCAGCACCTTCTCCGCATCCTCGCCGTCGCAGCGGATGCGCTGGTGGGCGACTTCCAGGGTCGCGCCGCGAAGCAGGCCCAGCAGCTCCTCGTGGTGGTGGTCGCGCACCTCGTGGTTGCAGCGCATCAGGCGCATGGCGCCCTCCACGGTGCCGCGCTGCAGCCCGAGATTTTCCACCGACTGGCGGGTGAATTCCGAACAGGAGGGCTCGAAAATGCACGCGGCATTGTTCCCCGCGTTGTAGTCGCGGGAAATGTGGCGCTGGTAGAAGCGGATTGCGCTGTCGCCGAGAGTGCGCCCGATGGATGCCACGGAGAGATCCCTCCTTTCCTCTCCCAGCATATCCCGAGTCGCGGCGCGACGGAATGCCCGTCATGTTAACAACCGGCGTTTCATGAGTTTTCCAGGCCGATTCCCTACCATGGCCATGAGAAAGGATCTCGGCACAGATGGTAAACGTCTCCGCCCCTCTCCCCGCAAAGACGCTCCAGGAAGTCCGCGACCTGTGGAAGGGCGATCAGGACCATTATTTCAGCGCGGGCCACTCCGAGTCCGCGGACGGGCGGGTGCGCGCCGAGGTCGGCTACGACTACGGCTCCTGCGGCGAGGCGGGGAAATCCTGGGTCTCGATATCCGAGAACGGCCGCGAGTTGCGCACCTACCGCGTGAAGCAGAGCAACCGCCTGGAGCATCCCGTGGTCTCGCCCGACGGCGACTCGGTCTACGTCCAGCAGAACAAAGGGGACAGCTACAAGGTCGTCGAGCTGGACACCCACGGCGGCGGCCTGTTCAGCAAGCGCACCGCGTTCCGCCTGGGGCGTCAGCCGCTGTCCGCCATCACCGCCAAGCCGGATGGGAAGTCCCTGGTGCTCGCGCAGGACAACGTCCTCTCGGTCTACGATCGCCGTGGCGGGTTTCTCCCGTGGGCGAAGCGCTTCTGGAACTGGCAGGGCAATCCGCGCGAGGTCGGCAAGCTGCCCGAGCCCGCGCGCACGGTGAAGTGCCTTTCCGACGGCAGCGTGTACGTTCGCCCATCCTACGCGCGGCGTGCCTACATCGTGTCGCCCGATTTTGAGAAGATTCGCCGCGTGCCGCTGGAGGAGCTCGATCCCTCCGGCTATCGCAGTGAGGTACGCTCACACGCCAGCTGGATTCCCAGGGACAAGATCGACGCCTTCGTCTCAGACGACGACTGGCTGGTCACCGATGAGGCCGAGGTGAAGGCCCACGCGGCAAAACCGTCCCCGACGAATGATCGGGTGGCGGTTGTCACCACCGAGGACAAGCAGTCGAAGCTGTGGCTGTGGGACGTGGGCAGCGCGAAGGCCCGTCCGATTGCGGACCTTCCCATCGAGGGCGACGCCCGGAACCGCGAGGTGAAGTGGGCGCAGGACGGCGGATTCATCCTGGTGACCCAGGGCGTGCGCGGCGCGGGCACGGAAGCCATCGTGGCGGACGCCGCAAGCGGGAGATTCTGGCCGCTCGCCAACGTCGAGGGCGGCAAGGGCATCGAGATCTCGCCCGACGGCCAGCACGTGGCCGCCGTGTCGGGCCGCGACGGCACGCTCACGCTCTGGGATCGCGCCGCCGGCAAGACCGAAGTGCAGCCCATCGACCAGAAGGGCCGCTCGATGGCGGATGCCTCGGTCAAGTTCACCCCCGACGGCAAGCACGCGGTCGTCATCGCGCGGCCCGCGCAACTGCGCCAGTTCGAGGTGCACGTGAGGTCGCTTGACGGCGCGCTGCACGAAGTGATTCCGGCCGTGGACAGTCCTTCGCTTGACGGTGCCACGCTGAGGTTCCGCATCGGCGACCAGGAGCAGACCGTCTCCCTGCCCGAGGGGCTGGCCACGCTCAAGGAGCAGCCCTGGTACGTGAATCCGTCGACCGGGGCGCTGTTCGGCGGCGATGGGAAGGATGGCCTGAAGGTCGAGCGCGGCGACGAGCACGTGAACGTGGGCGGGATCGTGGTTCCCGTCCGCAAGCCAGATGCGGCGGGCGCCTGACTTGACTGGGATTGATAGGAATCGCGTCGCCTCGCTATAATTGGTGCCGCAATGAAAAACGAGAGCGGTTGGGTCGCGCCGTCCACGCCTGAGCACGTGCTGGGCCTCGTCGAAGAGGCCATGAAGGACGACGAGCAGCTCATCATGCTCCACCCGGACTGGTGCAAGAGCTGCGCGCTGTGCGTGGACGTCTGCCCCAAGGACTGCCTGGAAATGGACGGTCCGCTCCCCCGCCTGACCGACGCAAAGCTCTGCACCAGTTGCGGGATGTGCGAATATCTCTGTCCTGATTTTGCCATCCACGTGTTGAAGCTGCGGTGGCAAAAGGGATGATTACCGCGGAAAATA
>VGFD01000003.1 GCA_016868975.1 Armatimonadota bacterium
CCACGGCATGGCACACGAGGCCAGGCGAATCGTGCATCGCGCCATCGACCTGGGGATCAACTACTTCGACGCCGCCCGGGTGTACAAAGACTGCGAGGGCTACCTGGGGGGCGCGCTGCGTGGTAAGCGGGAACAGGTGTTCCTGGCCAGCAAGTCGGCCCAGCGCAGCCGCGACGGGGCGCGGGCCGACCTCGACGAGACCCTGCGCGCGCTGCGCACCGACCGGCTTGACCTGTGGGAGATCCACGACCTGCGCACCCTGGAGGAGCTCGACCAGATCACCGCCCCCGACGGCGCCCTGGCCGCCTTTGATGAAGCGCGCCGAGCCGGCAAGGTGCGCTTCATCGGCATCACCGCCCACCACGATCCGCTCGTCCTGCACCGAGCGCTCAGCCAGTTCCAGTACGACACCTGCATGGTGCCGGTGAACCTAGCCGAGCCACACTACCGCCCGTTCCTCGACATCGTGCTCCCGGTCGGGCGGGAGGGCGACGTCGGCCTCATCGGAATGAAGGCCCTCTGCGGCGGCCTGATCGGCAGCCCCGAGTACCCCATCATGTACGCGCTCAGCCAGCCGGTTTCCACGCTCCTTCTGGGGGTCAACGACCTCGAGCAGCTTGAGGAAAACGTCAAGATCGCCGCCCGCTTCGAGCGCCTCTCGGAGGAGGACGTCGCCGAGCTGCTCGAAGCCTCCCGCCCGCATGCAATGCGCCTCCTGTACTACAAGAAAAAACAGGAGTTCGTTTTCTCACTCAACTGAACGGGCATGGGATGATCGAAACGGAGGCTCCCATGCCAGTTGGCCTCGCCCTGGCAGAAAGAACACGGACCGCGTGATCTGGTCCGAAACGCCGTGAAAGCCGAAACACTTTGAGCAGGCCAGCAAGCTCGTGACGGAGGAAGCCATCGCGAAAGAAATGCCCTGCGGCCCGCATCCGGAGAACTATATCGAGGCAGTTCAGCGATAGATTGAAGTGGGCTGCACGCGGCCCGGCGCCTGGCTCGGCGCGCCTGTCAGGAGTGCGTCCGGGAAGATCCGGACGACGAGATCGCGTTATTCTTGACGCGGCAAAACGTCCCCGAGCCTTACGACCTCCACAGGGGCCTCGGATGCGCGGATTGCCACGGCACCGAATTCGCGGGACGCACCGCCCTTTATGAGATCATGGCGGTCAATGAGGAAATCTGGCTATTGCCACGTCCGTCAAGTTCGTCCCTACCCAGAAAGGTGATGCTTCAGACTCCCGGAACGGATACGGTGAATTTGATGGCGCGGTGTAGGCCGTGCCTTATGCCCGTCGCCGTCGTGCCGTAGGGTCTCCCCCTTCAGCTCGCTGCCGATCAATTTGGTCTTCTTTAGGCACGATGAAGCCCAAGTTAATCGGCAGTGCCCATGCCAGCGAGATGGTGCCCCGCAAAAATGACCGCTCTCAGTGGCCAGCAAGGTAGGGACGATGTGCAGGCCGAGCCGTTGTGCCGGCTGCACAGACCATCGGGCGTATGGGAACGGCGGCGTCAAAGCCATCACGGCGAAGGTTTCGTGTCGCTGGCTGACCGTGAATTGCTCCGGACGGCCCGAGCGCGGTGCATCCCACAAACCCTCTAACCGCAACTCAGCGAAGCGAGCCCGCCACTTGCGCACCGTCTTCAAGTCGCAGAATAGCTCACGGGCGATCTCGCAGTTGTTGTCGCCTAAGGAGGCCATCAGGACAATGCGCGCCCTCAGGACTTCCCTCTGCTCAGAGGTATGAGCACGCACAACGCGCTGCAACACACGGCGTTCCCTGCCGCGCAATGTGACTCTCGTCGCCGCGTACTTCATGCACACGGCGTCGTCGTTCTCCCCCGAGGCAGAAATTCATGCCCGCGCCGCCTTGAGTTTTCCTCAACATCTTGTTAACAGTTCGACTGACTCCGGGGTAGGGACGAACTTACCGGACGTGGCACTATGCGATAGCGGACACAGCAAAACCCTGGTGGGCATCCGTCCTTTATGAGAGCAACGAGGAAATTCGGCTATCGGATGGCGGGCACAGCAAAACCCTGGTGGGCATCCGCCCTTTATGAGATCAATCTGGCTCCTGATCGAGAAAAACCGACCGGGCGTGGCCATCGCGCAAGCGGCATGGCGTGCCGCACGCCGACGGCCTCCTCAAGGTTGCGCGAGGAATCACCACGCTCGGCGAGATCGAGCGGGTCACGAGTACGTGAAGACGATATTCTTCACCACGTCCGGATGCAGGCTTGCGGTCACCGGGCAGGCCAGCGCCGCGCGCTCGAGCTTCTCGCGGGCCACTTCGTCCAGGGCCAGGGCCTTCTCCTGCGGCACCGCGATGACCACGTCCAGCCGGCCGATGCGGCGCACCGGGTCCGCCACCATGACTTTTTCCACGTGAACCCGCGTGCCCTCAATGTCCCACCCGCTGCGCTCGGCCAGCAGCGCCATAATGGTGACCAGGCAGGTTCCCATTGCGGTCGCGACCAGGTCGGTGGGAGAAAATGCATCGCCGCGTCCCCCGTTGTCGGTGGGAGCATCGGTGATCAGGAAATGCTGGCTGGGGCCGTGCGTGGCCTTGCAGTGCAGATCCCCCTGGTAGACGACGTCGATCGCAACAGCCATGCGCCATCCTTCGACCCGGCCCGAGACAACGCCTACCGCATCGTCCACCACGCTCACCTTTCTGGAGCGCGACTACGTGCTGAGGCCCCGCGTCCGCCAGGCGCTCGCCTTTCCGGTGCTCGTGCTGCTGGTGGCTGCGGACTGGTCATTCAAGTTGTAATCGGTGGTGATCCGCTCGCCGCGCAGTTCCTGGGCCACTCAGTCTGGCCTCCACCGCGGCGCCCTCGACCTCGTGGCCGTCGTGACCTCGCTTCACCGGCCTCTTCATGCAGTCGCGCATGGACGCATCCCGACTGCCGCGGCGCCCTCGACCTCGCGGCCGTCGTGACCTCGCTTCACCGGCCTCTTCATGCAGTCGCGCATGGACGCATCCCGACTGCCGCGGCGCCCTCGACCTCGCGGCCGTCGTGACCTCGCTTCACCGGCCTCTTCATGCAGTCGCGCATGGACGCATCCCGACTGCCATGGGGAGCGTTTCCGACACGCTGGGGTCTGGGTGCCGCCCTCATCGTCGTGGGAGGCATGCACTCGGCGATGCGCCGCAACCCGCGCGGCGCGGGGATGCTCGACCCGGCGGCCCTGAACGTGCCGGGCGCGGTGGTTCGCGTGGTGGCGCTTTCCCGCCACGCGGCTTCGCTCGGGCGTGCCGATTCTCACCACCCTGGAAATCGTCCTTCCGGAAATCGCATCGTGGAAAAAGCGCTGCAACACGTGCGCGCCGCGGTTCACGGCGGCGAGATGTTTCCGCCCCGCCATCGCGCTCCGCGCTCCCGGCGAGCAGACCGGAGATCTCGATGAAATGCTCTACAAGGTCGCGGATTTCTACGACACCGAGTTGGAATACGTGACGCGCCTACAACAAGATCAGTCCCTGCCGCACGCCGAGGGTCACCGCCTCGGTGCGGCTCGTTGCGTTCAATTTTCCAAAAATGGAAGAGATGTGGAATTTGACCGTGTGATCGGAGATTCCAAGCCGCGAGGCAATAATTTTGTTGCCCAGCCCTTCGGCCAGCATCCCCAGGACCTCAACCTCGCGCGGCGTCAGCGGCTGGCCGGGCGCGGAAGGGGCGCGCGGGCTGGCCTCGCCGAGGCCCTCCAGCACGGCGCCCAGCGCGTCCGGATGAAGCGCCACCAGTCCGTCTCGCGCGGCGCGCACCGCCCCGGCAATCTCGGCGTCATGGGCTACCCTGGGAAGCACCGCGCGGGCGCCGGCCCGCAGCGCCGGGCCGGCCGGCCCATCGGTGAGCACAACCACCGGCACGCCGAGCCCGAGAACGCCCGGCCACTCGCGGTCGCTGGCCTCCACGTCGTAGACAACGACGTCCGGCTCCAGGTCCGCAATGCGCTCGACGGCGCCGCTCGCCGTCGCGGTGGTGCCCACCACGGTGAAATCCGCGACGCCGCCCAACAGCGTCTGCAGTCCGCTGCGCACCACCGGGGACGGCGAGGCCACCAGGAGCCGCGTGACAAGACCGAGACGGCCCCGCCAGCCCCGCCCGCGGATTTCATCCACAGGCGTCGCGACGCGGGCGCTCGCCCACGGTGACGTCTTTGCCGAGCGGCTCCCCGGCGCGCAGCAGCTCGAGGCGCGTCGCCGTCCCGGCCGAAATCCCCGCCATCACCCGCTGCACGTCGTCGGTGTCGGACACGGTCTCGCCCGCGACGCTGAGCAGCACGTCGCCGAGCAGCACGCCCGCTTGATCCGCCGGCCCGCCCTCCTCCACACTGAGGATCATCACGGCCGTCCGCGCGCCGTGTTTCTCCGGCAGCTGCACCGCCTGCATCCCCAGGCCCAGGTAACCGCGCGCCGCGGTTCCGCGCGCGAGGATGAGGTCGACGACGCGATCGACCGTGACGCCCGGAAGGGTCACCGGGTAGCGTCGGGTCAGACCGGAGGTGTTGATGCCGAGGACGCGCCCTTCGGCGTCCACCAGGGGACCGCCGGAGAAGCCGGGGTAGAGCGTCAGGTCGGGCTGCAAAAAACGCTCCACGTCGCCGCCGCGCCAGGTGCGCCATGGGCCGCTGTGCGCGCTGACCACGCCGAAGCTCGCGCCCAGCCCCTCTTCCGCGTTGCGGGCCACCGCCAGGATAAGGCTGCCGACGCGGGCTTCGTCATGGCGCTCGGCCAGCAGGACGCCCTCCGCGTCGATGCGCAGCACGGCGAGATCGGTGCCCGGGTCGCGGCCCACCAGGGTGGCGGCCACGGTGCGGCCGTCCGGCAACGAGACGCCCAGGTCGTCGTCGCGGCGCAGGGTGTGCTCCGCGGTCACCACCAGCCCCGCGCGCCAGTGCAGGCCGCTCGACTGGGTGCGGATGCGGCCGTGTACCGCCACCACCGCGGCGCCCGCACGCGCGACGGCGTCGGCCAGGCCGGCGGAGAATGCTGAAAAGTCCATATAATCTTCCTCCTCAGCCCATCATGCCACGCCGCGCGCCGCCGCGCATCGGGGAGATGGGCAGGTCGCGCCTGGACGAACGGCCAGGAACTTCCGTTTTACCGCGGCGACTCGAAGCGCCCCACCCCATGGGCCGGCAAGTTCAACTGCATCCAGCCGTAGCGGATCTCCTGCGGCGTCGCATCCGAGCCCGTGCAGGCCACCAGCCGCGGAGGGTGGTCGCCGAAGTAGATCCAGCCCACGGCTTCATCGCCGCTGATGTTCACCACGCACACGAAGGTCCGCTTGCCGTCCCGCCAAAGCGCCGCGTCGAGGCTGCCCCGGGTGGGCAATGACGTGGGCCCCTCCGGCCGCAGCAGCCAGTTTTCCGCGGCACGGATCTCCCCCGTCTCGCGGGCGATCTCCGGCCACAGGTCGGTGTCGCGCAGGGTCCAGCGCTGATCCCGGCTGTCTGGATTGAGAATCTCGTGCATTGCGTACCAGACGACGCCGCGCGCGCCGTGGTTGAGCGCGAGCCACGTGCTGGCCCGCATTTGCGCGGGCGTCGGCGGTGTGGGCCAAAACGGCGCTTCCGCGAATGCTTGCTGGATATACCAGACCGGATGGCCGACCGGGAGCGCAAAACGCGCGCGGTCCATCCACGCGGCCACCGTGTAGATGGGCCGCGGAATCGCCGAAAAGGGATAAGGGTCAATGGCCAGGATGTCCGACTGCGCTCCCAACGTGGAGAAACTGTCTGGCGAGTGGTTCGCCTGGTAGATCGGTCGGCCGTCCGCATTTTTCAACGCCGCGCGAATGTCCGCGAGGATTCCCCGAAAGGCCGGCTTTTGATCCGGCTCGTCAATCGGCGCCCATCCGAAAAAGGGGATATTCTTGTAAGGCTCGAGCAATTCACGGGCAACCGCGGGGAGGTCAGCCGCTTCCGTCGGAAAGCCGGTTTCCAGAATGACGTCAACGCCGAGGTGGCGAGCGTCAACGACAATTTCCTCAAGATTTTCGCCGGCCACCGGGTGGGGCGCGAACAGCACCAGGTTGAGGCCCACCGACTGTGCCGCCTTGACCGCCGAAACGCTGGTTTCGTGCGTGTACAGGCCCAGCGGAAATCCCTTCAGTCCACCCACGGGCGGCGGCGGTGCGGCGAAACTCACCGGCGCGCCCACGAACATCGGAGTGCCGGCCGCATCCAGGATCCGCCACTCGGCCACCAGGCCGGCGGCAACGGGCACCGTGCGGGCGTGGGCCGGGCCCAGGGGATCGTCCACGCGCACCGCTCCGATTCCGAACGCGGAGCGATTCACCTTTTCGCCGGCCCGCACTTCAAGCTGCAGATCCGCGGCGAGACGTCCCCGCGCGACAACGCGCAAGGCGCCCTCCCTGCGCTCCGCGTGCGCCGAGAATCGGAGCGGAATAATTTCCACGTTGCGGACGTCCAGCGCGCCCTCTCGCGCCCGCAGGGTAAAGGCCGCGACGCCCTCCCCACCGGGGCCGGGCAGTTGGGCCGTGATGGCGTGGGATTCCCAGGTCACAGTCGCGGTAAAATCCCTTCGCTCGGTCAAGAACAGCGCGGACGCCGGCGCCGCGCCGCGGGGCGCGCGCGCATCGAAGCGCAGCGTGTAGACGATGGAGGTGTCCGCCAGCGGACCGGCCTTGCGAGACAGGCCGGCCAGCACGCCGGTGTACGCCGTCGCGGCCGGCGCGCCACCCGGGTTGACGAGGCGCGACCCGCCTTCCGGCAAGGGCTCGAGGTAAGGTAGTTTCGCCGGATCAAGACGGAAGAATTCCCGCACCGCCTGACGCAATCCGGGATCCTTGTCCGGCATCCACTTGAAGACCTGAAAGGGAGATTGCTCCGCACCCACTTCAGTCAGCAAGGCCAGCGCGAGTACCGTGAGGATGAGCCATTGCAGCCGCACAATGCGAGCCGTTCGCCGGCAAATCGGTCCTCCCCTAGGAGCGGCCGCTTGTTTTCCCGACCATCATGCCGCGCACCGCCTGCTCGATGCTGGAAAAATATTCGACGATGGGCGCGTTTCCCACCACCGGTTCCGGGGGAAGCGCGTCCCACTTTACGCCGTCCGGATACAGGAAGAAAGCGTCCCAGACAAATCCGGTGGCGAATTCGCGATTGTAGCTGATGGTGGGGGGCATTTTCGGAACCCAGTTCTGGTACAGCCAGAGCGCGATGTCCATGCGCGTGTCCCACAAATGCTCGAAGCGGGAATCGGTGAAGCGGGCGCTGGTGTTGAGGGACTCCTGGTAGTTGTCGCTGTCAAACAGCGGCATCCAGACGCACATCACCTTCATGTTGAAATTCGGGTACCGCTTGAGGATGTACTCGTCGACGTAACGGGCTCCATTGGCGCACGCGGCGCAGGTGGGCCCGATGAAGAGCACCAGGCGCGGGCGGTCGGCGAACGCGTTGAAACGGGCCTTCAGGCTGGCCGGGCCGTTCAAATGACGGACCGTCGTGTTCTGTGCGGAGAGCGGCGCAAGGCCGAGCACCGTGAACGCAAGGGCGGCCAGAATGGCCAGGCGGCGTTTCATGGGAGGCTCCTGAGGGATTCGTTCTCCTATGTTTATCGGCGCTATCCCCGGAACCCTTGACAGGCGTCCCGGGCGATGCTATTCTTACTTAAGAATCATTATTAAACAGGACGACGCACCAATGGAAACCGCCTGCGCGCTCTGCGAGCGCCTTCGCGACAACGGATACAGCATCACTCCGCAGCGGCGCACCATCTTTGAAGTGCTCGAAGGAGCCCATCATCACCCTTCCGCCGAGGAGGTGCACGAGGAAGTGCGCCGCCGGCTTCCCGACGTGTCCCTGGCCACCGTGTACAAGACCTTGAAGGAGCTGGTGGCCATGGGGGAGATCCGAGAATTGAACTTTCACGGGGACCGGAGCCGCTTCGACCCCCGCATGGACAGCCACAGCCACCTCAAGTGCGAGGGCTGCGGGCGCCTGGAGGACATCGACGACGACTTCGCCGCCCTCGTGCCGTCCCAGCGCCACGGCTTCCGCGTGAAACGGCACGAGGTCGTGTTCTACGGCCAGTGTCCGGATTGCCAGAAGTCGGCCCCGGCTTCCCGGAAACGATGATCTTTTTTTTGGCGTGAAGTAAGAATCATTCTTATCAAATAGGCACTATGGAAGGAGAATCAACCAATGACCAACACCGCGCGCGTGGGGCAACCCGCCCCCGACTTTACCATGGCCAGCACCCGCGATCTCAAGAAACTCGACCAGCCGGTCCGCCTCTCCGACTACCGTGGAAAATGGCTCGTGCTGTTTTTCTATCCGCTGGACTTCACGTTCGTCTGCCCCACCGAGATCACCGCGTTGAGCGACCGCATCGAGGACTTCCGCGCCAACGACGCCGAGGTGCTTGGCGCCAGCACCGACAGCGTGCACTCGCACCGCGCCTGGATCCAGCGCCCGAAGAACGAGGGCGGCCTGGGTCCCATCAACTTCCCCCTCGGCTCGGACGTGCACCGCACGGTCGCGCGCGACTACGGCGTCCTGGTGGAAGACCAGGGCTTCGCCAACCGCGGCCTGTTCATCATCGATCCCGAGGGCGTGCTGCGCTACAGCGTGGTCCACGACCTGAACGTGGGCCGCAGCGTGGACGAGACGCTGCGCGTGCTGCAAGCGCTGCAAGCCGGCGGACTGTGCCCGGCCAACTGGAAGCCCGGCCAGAAAACTATTTAATAGGAGGAAGTCAAAAAATGTCGGTCATCGTTTTTTCGCAACCCGGCTGTCCCGCGTGCGGGCAGGTCAAGTCTTATCTCACCGCGCAGGGCGTCCCCTTTGAGGAGCGCAACGTCCAGGCCGACGAGCAGGCCTGGCAGGAACTGCACGACCGCGGATATTCGGCCACTCCGCTGACCCTGGTGAACGGCGAGGAAATCCTCGGCTTCAACCGCGCGAAACTCGACCGCGTGCTGGCGGCGGTGGCGTCATGAAAACCCACGACGCCATCATCATCGGCGGCGGACCGGCCGGCTGGACGGCCGCCCTGTACACCGCGCGCGCCGGGCTCTCTGGGCTGGTGGTGGCCGGCTACGCCAGCGGCGGCCAGTTGATGACCACCACTGTCGTGGAAAACTATCCGGGATTTCCGGAAGGAATCCTGGGGCCAGAAATGATGGCCGCCTTTCGCAACCAGGCCGAGCGCTTTGGCGCCGCGACTCTGGAGGAGGACGCCGTCGCGGTGGACTTCTCCACGCCCGGCGCGCTGCAAGTGACCACCGACAGCGGCGTGCACCAGGCGCGCGCCGTGATCGTGGCCACCGGCGCGTCGCCCCGCATGCTGGGCGTGCCCGGCGAGGATCGCTACCTGGGGCGCGGCGTAGGCACCTGCGCGGTGTGCGACGGGGCCCATTTCCGCGGCCTGAAAGTGGCGGTTTCCGGCGGCGGCGACTCGGCCGCCGAAGAGGCCTTGCAACTCGCCCGCATCGCCAGCGAGGTGCACCTGCTGGTGCGCGGCGATCGGATGCGCGCCTCCCGGGTCATGCGCGAGCGCGTCGAATCCAAGCCGGTGATTCGGGTCCGCTACAACACTTCCGTGGCTTGTGTGGTAGGCGACAAGCGGATGAGCGGTCTGCTGCTGAAGGACTCGGAGGGCCAGCGCGAGGAGCCGTTCGACGGACTCTTCGTCGCCATCGGGCACTCGCCCAACACCGCGATTTTCCGGGGCCAGCTGCCCATGGACGAGAGCGGCTACCTGCAAGCCGTCGAAGGAGAATCGCGCACCGCGGTGCCCGGCGTCTTCGTGGCCGGCGACGCCTTCGATTTCCGCTACCGACAGGCGGTCACCGCCGCGGCCTCCGGCTGCAAGGCCGCGCTGGAGACCGAGCGGTACTTGATGCTCTCAACGGCACCGGTCCCGGCGTAACATAAAAAAGACCGCCCCTTTTCCGGAGCGGTCTCTTTATTCTACTGCTTCGCGATCCGCACTTTGCGGACGTCCACCGCGGTGGGCCACCAGTCCCACATGGTTTCCTTCTTTCCGTTCATTACGAACGAGCTCCTGTACTGGTCGTGGCGCACGCTCAACTCGGTGATCTTGTGCGCCGCCAGGGACTTCACCTCGCCCGCCTCTGGACGGGCATTCGCGTTGGCATCCACCCACAGGCAGAGACCCTTCAGTTCGGCGCCGTTGAGGCGGCCGTCGTTGTTGGCGTCGCGCAGGGCCAGTTTCTCGAAGCCGTCCTCGAAGCCGCCGGTGGTTCCGAAGAGGCAGGTGCCGTCAATCGCGCCGCTGGCCTTCGGCTCCACCAGGAGCCCCGCCTTCGGCCCGACCCACTCCAGCAGCATTTCCATCCCGTTGCCGTTGATGTCGAAGCGGGCGAGACGCTGGCCTTTCAGGCCGGCGTGCGGCATCCAGGCGCCCTCGGAGGCGTCAAGCTTGCCGCTGCGCGACAGGTCGAGCACGATGGGGCTGATGCCGACCTGGGCATTGGCCTCGTACACGTCGACCAGGCCGGTGCCGGTGATATTGTTCACGATCGTCTGCACGTTCGTGTTCGTGTTGGAATTGGTGTTCGAATTCAAATTTACGTTGTTGACGAAGGTGAAGTCGCCCACGGTCACAGACTCCTCGCTGGCCGTCGTGTCGGTGGTGGTCTGCTGCGTCACCGTCGTCTCGGTCGAGGTGGTGGTGGCGTTGATGACGTAGCGCTGCGTGCCGGCCTCACTGAGGGTGTTGCTGTACACCGCGCCGCGGCCATTGTAGATGCTGTGGGCCACGGTGGCGGCGTTGAAGCCGTCAAGTTTCGTGGGGCTTTCGAAGCGGACGCCTTTGGTGTAACATGCGACTTCGCCGTTGTAATAGATCCAGGCCGAAGGCGTCGTCAGGTTGGCGGTCAGCAATTCGTAGTTGGAGGGAAGGTTTTGCGCGCCCACCGCCGAGATGTACGTGCTCGCGGCAGTAGGGACGAGACCGCCGTTGTTGGCCGCAATGGCGTTGATCAAGGACTCGCTGGCGTTCAGTCTCGCATACACGTAGTCACTCTGGATGCCGCGGTGCCAGCGGTTGATGGCCGAACCCTTCACCAGGCTGCCCAGCCGGATGTCACCCTTATCGGTCGTGATGACGGTCGTTCCCGTGGAATTGCTGGTCGAAGTGCTCGTCGTTGTGGTGGTGGTCGTGGTGTCGTCAGAAATTCCGGCGCCCGCGCCAAATGCGGGGCCTGCCCAGGCCAGGGTTCCCATGAGAAGGAGTGCCGCTACCATGTTGCGCATTGTGTGAGACCTCTCTCTTTCTCTCTCGTGTCCGCATTTATTTATCTGTCTGCGGCACGGGCTGTTTATCTGCGGTCCCCTCCTCCCGCCAGAAATTCCGGCGGGAGGAGTTTTGGGGTTGCCCGATCCAAGACAGATTTATCTCTGTAGCAGTCTCGAATCAAGAGGGCTCGTCGGAGGGGAGCAGGGGGTCTCTGTTTGGCGCGATTCAGTCGGTGGGGTGCTCAGTGAGCGCCGCGTGTCTCGTCGATTTTCCCTTCGCTTTCCTTGCTCAAATCATACGACAGCCATGGCCGGCAAACAATGAACATATTGTGAACTGGGTTAAGGCGACTTAACCGTCCCAATTAAGACGCGATAACTTTATTCGACTGACTCGGAGAGGAGAGTGCGCAGGTATTCGCCCAGCAGATGGACCTGCTTTTCCCCCATGCCGCTGAACCGGATGCCGAGCATCCAGCGTCCGGTTTCGGCGGATTGCACGCACTGCATCACCTCTCCGCGGCAGCCGAGAACGTCGTGCGAAAGGTAGGGTCCGGTTTCGAGCAGCACCTGGCGTCCCAGCGGGACCCGCTGCCCGGTTTCCACCAGCGCTCCACCGGCGCCAAGGTTCATCACGGTGGCTTCGGCCGGCGGACCGTGGCCTTCCGCGGCCGTGACGTCGGCGCGCAACAGGGCGTGGACGCGAACCGCCTTGCGCCGATCCAGGATGCTCTGGATGTCAAACCCGATCTGGCGGAGAATGTACTTCACCCACGACTTTTCCATATTGGCGTCAGTATCTTGATAGGCCAGCCCCACCTCGATGGTCTTGAGGAAGCGCTTCTTGCGGCACCACATTACGCGGCAGGTCACGGCATCGAGCGCGAACGCGCGGCCCGTGCCGGATCCCAGGTAGCGGACCGAGACGAGGGCACCGGCTGGCAGCCGCTGGGGAACTTCCACCTTCATCCCCTGGAGGCCCATGTCGACCACCGTGGCGCGCAGGTCCTGCTGAACGGCGCGTATGGATACGCGGTACAGGCAGCGCAAGCGGGTGAGGTGGCGCCGCTGATCCGGCGGGTGGGCCGCGTGCAGGCGCGTGAAAACGAGCGAGCGGAACCCCTGCAAAATGTCTTTTCCAGCCGCCAACAATCCCTTGCCCTTGTTGTCCATGATGCAGCCCTTCTTGACATGAAGTCTGGCTCATTGAATTGCGACCCGGCGACAGAAATCCTCGCGGGTCGGAAAAGTCGGATCCAGCCGGCTGGAAATGCCACCAGATGGGAATAAGTCCGTATGCCTCGGGCTGAATGACGGAGAAAGGCGCGCTTCAGGTGAGCAGCAAGGGTAGGGCTATGAACGCCAGAGCGTTCCACACGCGGCTTCAAACACTTGAGCTAGAGGGGTTGGTGGTGATGGAGCGCCTCCTCGGCGCTCGCGCCGAGCCAATGATCTTCCTCTACGGCCGGGGTGCCCTGCTGGCGGTCCTCTCCGACCCGGAAGGCGGTGTGTGGACGTATTCCGCCCGAGAAGGACTCTGCCGGCAGGACTAGATTTGCTCGAGCTCCTCGGCGCGCAGCCAGCCGGTGACCCGCTGGTTGGCGGCCACCTCGCGCCAGTCGCCGTCCGCGCGCAGCACCTTCACGCGGTTCCCCGCGGAGAGCTGAACGCCTGAGGTGTACTCGCGGCCCGGCCCGTTGAACAGCTTCGCCGTCGCCGGCACCACCACCGCCTGGGTGCCGCCGTCCGGCCCGTACGCCCGCAGCACAAGCAGGCTCAAGCCCAGCAGCAGGGTTGCCGCCGCCAGCCCGGCCCCGCCCAGAAGCGGTGGCTTGACGCGTCGCGCCTCCGGCCGGAAAGACGCCAGAAACAACCCGACCGCCGCGAACCACGCCACCGAGGCCGCCACGGCAAGCTCGTTGGTGGTAAAGTAGAAAGCCATCCGCGCCATGAGGCCCTCGTCGGCCGGAGTTTCCCCGAGGCGCGCTTGCAGCAACTCGAGGTTGTGGCGTACGTCCGCGTCACGCGGGGCCAGCCGCAGCGCCCGCTCGTAGGACGCGCGGGAGCGGCCGAAGTCAAGGAGCTTGAAGTACGCGTTGCCCAGGTTGTACCAGACCACCGGGTCGTTGACACCCTGGTCCGCGAGCGCGCGGTATTCCTCGGCCGCTTCCGCCCAGCGGCCCTGCGCGTAGGCGTCATTGGCCTTCGCCAGGCGGGCCACGGTGCCGCTTCCCTGGGCCGCCACGCCGCTGCCGGCCAGCCCGACGAACCCGAGCGCGGTGACCAGCACGGCGATCACGACCCCGTGCCACGACGACATCATCTTCTCAGGGCGAGCGAATCTCACTTCAAGACCTCCTCCAACAGCCCCAGCGTGTCGGCGCTTTCGTGACCGATGCGGGCCACGTCCTCCGGAGTCAAGCCCTCCCCGTCCCTGGCGGGACTCAAGGCAGGGGTCGGCACGCCTCCCAACCTCAGGCCTCCGGCGGATTCCTCTGCCTGACCGTCCCTGGCGGGACTCGGCGCGCTCGGCGCGTAGCGCGCCGCGTCGGACGTCTCGAGCAGGGACCGCACGCGCGCGCGGGTCGCCTCTGGGACGCCGCGCTCGGCGAGCGCCTCGTCCAGCTCGCGAAGGCTGAGGCCGGCCGTGGGGCGATTGAGCTTCTCTGAAAGGTACACGTGCACGACCGGGCCCATGCCGGCCACGTCGCCAGCGGCGGCCAGGCGGCACAACGCGTCGCGGCTCTTGCGCGCCTGGTTTCGGCGCACCGGACGGCCCGGGCGCCGCGCCAGACGAAGGCCCGCGAAGCCGAGCAGCGCGACGGCGGGAATGCCCTGCGCCGCCAGGAACGCGTCGTTCTTCAACAGGGACGTGCGGGCGCGCAGCACCGTTGCGGCGTGCACCGGACGCATCTCATCCTCGTCCGGCGCGCCCGACGAGGAGGCCACCGGCGTGGCCGTTCCCGTCACCGCGACGGTGAGCGGCTCGGCGGTCAGCGTGCGATACTGCCCTTTCGATGGATCGAAGTAGGAGAACGACAGGCCCTCGATTTTCAAGCCGCCCGGCTTTGTCGGGATGAGCACGGTAGTGAATTTCCGGCTGCCGCCCACCTTATAATCCGTTTTCGTGATGTCGCTGCTGGTCACGGTGTCGTACGTCTTGAAGCCGGGAAACTCGGGAAGTTTCGGGGCGGCAATCAGATTGATGTTGCCCTCGCCGGACACAATGACCTCGAGATTCACCGGCTGTCCGACCGTCGCGGTGGATTGATCGGTGCGCGCCTGCAGCTTGAATTTTCCGACGGCGCCGCTGAAGTTCTCCGGGCGACCCTCGGTGGGCAGCGGGAGCACCTCGATGGACACCGGCTCGGTTTGCAGGGTTTCCCGTTGCACGGGGAGGCGGCTGAAGAAGGGATCGTCATCGAGTCCCGCCGACAGCGTCACCTGCAACGCCGCGCGTCCCACCTGAAAAGTACCCGGCGTGGTGGGAAACAGCGCTTTTCCGACCTCGTTCACTTCGTACCGGTAGCCGTTCGCGCTGGTGGTATACTTCCGCTCCGGAGGAAGGTCCTCGGCGACAAAGCCGGTGGTTTCCGGCCCTTCCAGGCGCGAGTTGTTCAGGACGTCCAGCGCGTGATAGAAGCGGAAGGCATATTTGACCGCCTCGCCCACGTACGCCTTCCTTTTATTCAGAGTGCCAGTGACGAACACCGGTCCCTGCCCGATAATTTCCGGCGGCGCCGGCTCGTCAGAGGGATTTCGGGGAGCCGCCTTCGCGGGCTGCGTGGACCCGGTCGCCTGCGGCGCGCTCGGCCCGCTGATGCCGGCGACCTGGATTTCAGCGGGCTCCACCTGCGCGGTGTAGGTCTTGCCATCAACCTCGACCGTAATGGCACCCAATTTATAGGTGCCCGCCTTGCGCGGCATCAGCGCGTAGCGGAACACCTGTTTCGCCGACATCTGACCGTTGATGATGGTGATATTCTGCGACTGTCCCGCGCTGTACACGTTGAAGTCCGGCAAGTCGGGCAGCCGCGGCGCCGACATCTGGCCGGAGCCCTCAATATTCACCTCAAGGGTAACCTGGTCGCCCACGCCCACCTGGGGTGGATCGATGCTCGCGCTCACGCTGACGCCCTGCGCGCTCGCCGCGCGCAGCGTGAGGAGCATCGCGGCAACGATAATCAACAGAATGCGCATGACTCCTCCTACCACGTTTCCTGGCCGGGAGCCACCATCACCGGGCCCTTGGGGCGGCGGCTCGACACGTTGGCCCGCTCTTTTTCCTGGATGTAGCGGAGCAAGGTCTGGGCGTCACGCTTCGCGGCTTCTTGCGGATTCACCGGCTGCGGCGCCTTCTGGCCCAGGGCCTGCTGCGCGGCGACCTGCTTTTGCTGCTCGGCCTTCGCCTGCTGCTGCTTCTGCTGCTCGGCCTTCGCCTGCTGCTGCTTCTGCTGCTCGGCCTTCGCCTGCTGCTGCTTCTGCTGCTCGGCCTTCGCCTGCTGCTGCTTCTGCTGCTCGGCCTTCGCCTGCTGCTGCTTCTGCTGCTCGGCCTTCGCCTGCTGCTGCTTCTGCTGCTCGGCCTTCGCCTGCTGCTGCTTCTGCCGCTCGGCCTTCGCCTGCTGCTGCTTCTGCTGCTGGCCCTTTGCCTGCTGCTGCTTCTGCTGCTGGTCTTTGGCCTGCTGCTGCTTGTCCTGCTGGCCCTTCGCCTGCTGCTGCTTGTCCTGGTTCTGCTTTTTCTGTTGATCCTTGGACTGCTGCTTCTGGTCCTTGTTGGCCTGCTGCTTGTTGTCATTGGACTGCTGCTGCTTGTCCTGATTCTGCTTCTGCTGCTGGTCCTTGGACTGCTGCTTGTTGTCCTTGGAATCTTCCTTGGATTCGTCCTTCTTCTGCTGCTTGTCGTCCTTCTGCTTCTGCTGCTCTTTCAGCTTGTCGAGCACCCTCTGCAAATTATAGCGCGCGTCCTCATCCCGCTCGTTCCAACGGAGCGCCTTCTTGTAGGCCTCGGCCGCCTCGGCAAGCTGGTTCTGCTTGTACAGCGCGTTCCCCAGGTTATACGCGGCGGCGGATTTCTGCGGCACGTCGCCGCGCTCCATCGCCTTCTGGAATTCGGCGGCCGACTCCGAGAATTTCCCGGCGCGGAACAGCGCGTCGCCCAGGTTCTGGTAGCCGGCCGCCAGGTCTGGCCGCTCCGCGATGGCCGCGCGATAGGCCTGCTCGGCCGACGGAAAATTCCCGTGAGTGAAGGCGTCGTTGCCCTTGCGCATGTTGAGCACGTAGCGCGACTCGGCCACCGCGCCGGCCTGCGCCGCCGCCGGCGCCGGCGCCCATATAAGCCCGGCCGCGACAAGCAGGGAAAACAATCGCTTTTTCATGCCGCCACCTCCGTGCGCTTCTCCGCGCGTCTGGGCCACGACAGGCGCAGCGGTGCCCGTCGCGTCCCGACCATCCGCTCCGCGATCAAGAGGAGCACGGCCAGGCCGATAAAGATCTGGAAGCGATCCTCGTACCGCCGCCGAAGCTGGCTCTCCAGGCGGGTTTTTTCGGCGTTGTTGATGGCCTCCACGACCGGGCCCAGCATGTCGACGCCGGTCTCGGAGTGCGTGTAGATTCCACCGGCAATTTTCGCAATCTCCTGCAGCGTTTTCTCATCCAGTTTGCTCGCCACAGGATTTCCGGACGCGTCACGGACGTATCCGATGACGTTTCCGCTGGCGTCCTTCTCGGGAATCTGCTCGCCGTCGGGCTTGCCCAGACCCACCGTGTGGATCACGACGCCCCGCGCGGCCGCTTCTTTCGCGGCGCCGATGGGATCGCTGCGATGATCCTCGCCGTCACTGATGAGCACCATGACCTTAGCGCCCTTGCTCTCCTTCGGGTAAGCGCTCAGCGCGGCGCGAATCGCCTCGCCGATGGCGGTGCCGGGCACCGGGATCACGTTGCTGTCCATCTGCTCCACGAACATGTGCGCGGCGCTCAAATCCAGAGTAAGCGGGCAGAACACGAACGCGCTGCCGGCAAAACCCACGAGACCCAGGCGATTTCCCTGCAATTTCTCCACCAGATCGCCCACCTCGCGGCGGGCCACCTGCATGCGGCTGGGCCTGGTGTCCTCGGCGTTCATGCTGGCCGAGCAATCCACCGCCACCACGACGTCCACGCCGTTGCGCTCCACGCGGGTGAGGCGGGCGCCCCACTGCGGGCCGGCCAGCGCGATAACCAGGCTGGCGAAGGCCGCCAAGAGCAGCGCGTTTTTCATCGCCACGCGGGTGGGGCTGTAGTCGGCGGCCAGCGTGCCCAGCATGCGGCTGGAGGCAAACATCGAGAGGCGCTTGCGGCGCGCCTGCTCGCGGCTGGCCAGGAAAAATCCCAGGCCGGCCACCAGGACCAGAAACCAGAGATAGTGCGGATGGGCGAAGTGCATCAAGGCACCTCCTGCAAGACGGTTCGCTCAAGACCGGCCGCCAGCACCAGCAACAAGATGCCTGGAATGAGCAGCCAGGGGTACAGCTCGCGGTAATCCACGAAATCCTTCGTGGGCCGGGTGGTTTTTTCGAGCCGGTTGATCTCGTCGTAAATTCCAGTCAGCGATGCATTGTCGGTCGCGCGGAAGAATCGTCCGCCGGTGGCGTCCGCGATTTTGCGCAGGCTGTCCTCATCGAGGTCCTCGGCCATGCGCATGACGCGCGGACCGAAAATCGGATCGTCGACCGTAACCGGCGCGGGACCGCGGCCGGCGGCGCCGATGGTGTACACCCGGATGCCAAACTGCGCGGCCAGTTTCGCGGCGGCCAGGGGCTCGATTTCTCCGGCGTTGTTGCGTCCGTCGGTGAGCAGGATGATGACCTTGCTCTTGCCGGGCACGTCCTTCAAGCGGTTCACCGCGGTGGCGATGGCGGTGCCCACCGCCGTGCCCTGCACGCGGGTCATGTCCAGCTTCGTGTTTTCCAGCATGGTGAGCATCGAATCGTGATCGGTGGTCAGCGGACACTGGGTGATCGCCACGCCGCCGAATATCACCAGGCCGATACGGTCGCCGGGCCGCTGCTTGACAAATTCCATACTCACGTCGCGGGCGGCCGCGAGACGGTTGGGCAGCAAGTCTTCCGCCTGCATGCTGCCCGAGGTGTCGAGCGCCAGCACGATGTCGATGCCGGTGCTGGAGGAATCCTCGACCTGCAGCCCGGCTTGCGGGCGGGCCAGTGCCGCGATGAGCAACAGGATTGCGAGTGCGGCCAGGACCAGCGGAATGCGGTCCTCCCAGGAGGGGCGCGCGCTGGCCGACCAGCGGACCAGCGCCAGATCGGAATATCCCAGGCCGGGCTTCGTCTGCCGGCCGCGCCGCAGGTGGTGCCAGAGCACCGCGAACAGCAGCGGGATCAGCGCGAACGCCAGGGGATCGGCAAAGCGGAATTGCATGTCCTCAGGCCTCCTTTCCCTGCACGCGGGCGTGCGAGTAGGCGCTGCCGTTGGGGTGGATGCGCGGCGGACGCGGCGCGTCCTCGGCCGGCGGGGGCGGCAAGGTTGCCTGCACCAGCCGGCGCGCGGCCGCGACCTGCGCCTCGGCGCGCTCGGTGGGCGGCACCGCCCTGGCGAATTTCACCAAGTCCGCCTCGTCAAGAATGGCACGCACTTCACGCACCAGCGCCTCGTCGAAATTGCGCGCGCGCATTTCGTTGATCAGCTCGGACGTGGTGCGCTCCAACACCGGGATGTGGAAGCGCCCGGAGAGATATCCCCGCACGATTCCAGTGAGCCGCTCGTAGTGCTCGGGCGTGCGCTGCAGCGTGGGCAAGCGCTCGGCTTCCAGGCGGGCCAATTCTTGCAGCGCCCACTCGTGGGGCAGCAGGGGCGGCATCTGGGCCACGCGCTTGCGGCGGCGCAGCAGCCAAGAGATCAGGCCGCCCAGGAGCCCCAGCGCGATCAGTCCGGCGACGCTGGCGGCGGCAATCATCCAGGCCGGAATCGCGACCTGCACGATGGGCTTCACGTCGCGGATCTCGCCCTGCTTGTCGGTGGGCGCGGGCGGCATGGCGGCGACGCTCAGCTTGAGCGGCGCGGACTCGGCCATCCCTTCGCGCCCGTCCAATTTGTAGGGGATGCGCAGCGGCGGCACGGTCACGTCCCCGGTATCCCAGGCCACCAGGCGCACGGTGTAGCGAAGATTCTTGCGGCCCGGCGTCGCGGGCATCGGGGTGAGCACCGCGTCGCGCACTTCGAGCGGATCGAATTTCAGCGCGTCCGGCTCGGGCGGCGTCACGGTGGCCCCGGGATCGTACGAGACGTCCACGATGAGGCGCACGACCTGTCCGAGGACCGCCCTGTCGCTCTCCAGGTGCGACTTTGTGTCCACCGGCCCGGCCGCGATGGCCGGAGTCGAACAGAAGAGCGCCAGTGCCAGCGCGAGGATGACGCGGCGGTAGGCCCGCCGCGTGGACGATGGCCCAAGCGATCCAATCATGCGGCCCTCCTTGCGCGGCGGCGGCGCGCCTGCTTGGTGACGAAAAAGCGCACCAGGGTGGGCACCACCGGCTCGCTGGCGGAAAACTCCGCGTAGTCGGCGCCGGCCGAATCCAGCAGCCGGCGCGCGATCTGGCGGCGATGCGCGGCGCCCTCGCCGAAGCGGCGCTGGAACTCGGCCGACGAGGTGTCGAGCACCAGCATGCGCCCGGTCTCCAGATCCCGCAGGCGCACGCGGCCCATGCGGGGCATCGCCTCCTCCCGTGGATCGGTCAGGCGGAACGCGGACAGGTCGTGCCGCTGCTGGGTGAGACGCAGCGCGGCCACCAGCCGGGGATCCGGTTCCGGGGCCATCGGGTCCGCGGGCAGGCCGCGGTCTCCCAGAAAATCGGACAGCAGGAACACGACGGCGCGCCGCTTCTGCACCCGGTTGAGGTAATCGAGCGCGGCGCGGAGGTCGGTGCCGGTGCCCTGCGGCTCCGGATCGAGGATTTCGCGGATGAGGCGAAGCGCGTGCCGGCGCCCTTTGCGCGGGGGAATATATTTCTCCACGCGATCGGTGAACAGCAGCAGCCCCACCTTGTCGTTGTTGCGCAGCGCCGAAAACGCCAGAATGGCCGCGATTTCCGAGGCCATCTCGCGCTTGCTGCGCGCGCCACTGCCGAACGCCAGCGACGCGCTTACGTCGACCGCGAGCATCACGGTCAATTCCCGATCCTCGTCATTCTTCTTGACGAACGGGCGCCCGAAGCGCGCGGTCAAATTCCAGTCAATGGAGCGGATGTCGTCGCCGGGCTGGTATTCCCGCACCTCGGCGAACTCGATGCCGCGGCCCTTGAACAGGCTCTCGTACTTGCCGGCGAACATTTCGTCGACCAGTTTGGCAGTGGCAATTTCAATCCGCCGGATCTGCCGGCGGGTTTCTTCGGTAAACATGGAGCCCCTCCGCGAAATTACTTTACGGAACCTGGATGCCGTCGAACAGCATCCGCAGCAGCGCCTCCGCGTTGACCTCCTCCGCCTCGGCTTCGTAGCTCGGCATCACGCGGTGGCGCAGCACATCGAAGCCGATCGACTTCACGTCGTCCGGAGTGACGTAGGCGCGGCCGCGCAGGAACGCATAGGCACGGGACGCCTGGGCGAGCGCGATGCTCGCGCGGGGCGAAGCGCCGTAGGCGATCAGCGGCTTGAGCTTCTCCAGGCGAAATTTCTCCGGCGCTCGGGTGGCAAAAACCAGGTCGAGGATGTAATTCTTGACCTTGTCGTCGAGATACACCTGGGGCACCAGGGAGCGCACGCGCAGCAGGTCTTCCGGGGAAATGCAGGGCTTCGCGTGCGGCTCGTGGCCGCCGGTCATGCGGTCGATGATGCTCGACTCTTCCTGGCGCGTGGGATAATCGATGCGAATTTTCAGCATGAAGCGATCGACCTGCGCCTCGGGCAGCGGATAGGTGCCCTCCTGCTCGATGGGATTCTGGGTGGCCATCACCAGGAACGGATCGGGCAGCGCGTAAGTGTGGTCGCCGATGGTCACCTGGCGCTCCTGCATCGCCTCGAGGAGCGCGCTCTGCACTTTGGCCGGCGCGCGGTTGATTTCGTCAGCCAGAACCAGATTCGCGAAAATCGGCCCCTGGCGGGTGGAAAACTCGCCGCGCTGCGGGTGATACACCTGGGTGCCGATGAGATCGGCGGGAAGCAGATCCGGCGTGAACTGCAGGCGCTGAAAGCGCGCGGAGACGGCCGCGGCCAGGGTCTTGAAAGTAAGCGTCTTGGCCAGTCCCGGCACCCCTTCCAGGAGCAGGTGGCCGTCCGCCAGGAGGCCCACCAGGACACGCTCCACGACTTGCTGCTGGCCCACGATGACCTTGCCGATTTCTTCCTGAAGGGCCTTGAAGTGAATGCTCTCCCGCTCGATGGTGTCTTTAAGCGCGATCAATGTGGTGTCCATGCGTTACCTCTTGGTATGGGAGCGAGGCTCCCTTAGTAGTCAAAACACCCGTCGAATTGCGGGTGCCCTCGGACACCCACAAGACGCCCCCTTTCAGGGACCGGTTCCCGGGGGCGGGGGAAATTTTTCGAGCAGGCACCAAATGCCTGCCGGAAAGGGATTCCTCTAGCCGGGAATGAAGTCAGACACAGTCCTATCGCCTTCGGTGGGCGCCCGGGCGTCATTGCCGATCGCCTCCGGAGAGGCCGGGCAAAGAAAGATGCAGGCGTGAAAGTTCGGGCGCTGGTCATCGAGGACTCTCCCACGGTCCGCACCGTCATTCTCAAGCTGCTCCGACATTCGGCGCTGGCCGACTTTGAGTTTGTCGAAGCCGGCGACGGCATGGAAGCCCTGGAATTATTCGATCCGAGCCAGTTTGACATCATCTCCGCCGATTGGAACATGCCGCGCATGAGCGGCGTGGCGTTTGCCTATCAGGTGCGCGCCATCCCGGAAGCGAAGCACATCCCCATCGTGATGATCACTTCCGAGCGCTCCATGGGCAAGATGATGGACGCCATGGACAACGCAGGCGTCGACGCCTACGTCTGCAAGCCGTTTCCCCCCGAGGAGCTGCGCCAGAAGCTGGCGCCGTTGTTCGAGAACCTGGGCCAGCGGGGGAAGAAGTCAGGCGGCCTGCTGGGCAAGTTTCTCGGCAAGAAATAGCCTTGGGCGCGCATGACGAGGTAGTCGGCGACTTCCTCATCGAGAGCTACGAGAATCTCTTCAAGCTCGACAGAGACCTCGTCACGCTGGAGGAAGAGCTCAACCACCGCACCCTCATCGCCGGAATCTTCCGCACGATCCACACCATGAAGAGCGCCAGCGGCTTCCTGGAATTTCCCCGTCTGGAGAGCCTCGCACACGCCGGCGAAACCCTGCTCGCGCGGCTGCGCGACGGCGAAACGCCGATCTCCCGCGGGGTTATCAACGGGCTGCTCTCGCTGGTGGACGCGTTGCGCCAGGTCCTGGCCACCATCGAGACCACCGGAGCCGAGGGAGACCTCGATTACGGCGTGCTGGAGCGCCAGTTGATCGCGATGTCCGAGGCACCCGCCGACGGGACGGCGGTCCACTACGAGCCCACCTTCCTCCCCTTCACCGCGCGTGCCGTGGAGGCGATGATGCGCGTCCCGACGCCGCCTTCGCCGGCCACCGTGCAGGCCGAGGAGGACATGCTGCCGGAGCGCCTGGGCGACCTCCTCCTCCGGGCCGGCCGGGTGACCGAGGCGGAGATCGCATCGGCCGTGGAGGCCCAGCATGCCGGGGATCGCCGCAAGCTGGGAGAGATCCTCATGGAGCGCGGCGTCATCAATGCCGAGGACGTGCTGGAGGCGCTGCGCACCCAGGACGAGAACGCCCCGCCGCCCCTCCCCCAGCGCATCGGCGACCTCCTCATCGAGGCCGGGCGGGTGACTCCGGCCGACGTGGCGGCCGCCGTCAGGCAGCAGGTCGCGGGGGACAGACGGCGGCTCGGCGAGATCCTCGTGGCGCGGGCCGGGCTCACCCAGGCCGAGCTGCTCGACATCCTCAACACGCAGTCGCGGCTGGCCACTCGGCAGATCCTCGCGCACACGTTGCGCGTCGAGGCGCGCGCCCTGGAGAGCCTGCAAAGCCAGGCCGGCGACCTCGCCGCGCTCCTGCACACCAGCGGCCACGCGGAATTTGGCGCGCTGGCCCAGGGACAGGTGGACTCCCTGCGCTGCCTCCGCGTGCAGCCGATGTCGTCGCTGTGGGGACGTTTTCCCCGCTTCGTGCGCGATCTCGCGATGGGTCTCGGAAAAAAAGTGCGGCTGCACCTCGAGGGGCGCGAGGTGCCGGCCAACCGCGGGCTGCTGGAATCCCTCAAGGATCCGCTTGACCCACCTGCTGCGCTACGCGGTGGATCACGGCATCGAGCCGCCGGAAGTGCGGACCGAGCGCAACAAGCCGGCCGAGGGGAGCCTCACCCTGCGCGCGCGCGCCGCCGACGGCAAACTCATCGTGGAGGTGGTCGACGACGGAGCGGGGATCGATCCCGCCTACGTGATCGCGCGGGCGGTGGCGTCGGGAAAGGTGCCGCCGGAGCAGGCCCGCCGGCTGCGCGAGCGGGAGGCGCTGCGGCTCATTTTCATGCCGGGCTTTTCCATGTCGACCAGCGTTACGCACGTGTCGGGCCGCGGCGTGGGAATGGATGCAGTGCGCAACCGGGTCGAGAGCCTGGGCGGCACGGTGGACGTGGACAGCCGCCCGGGAGCAGGCACCACGATACGATTCACAGTCCCCATGGAGGGTTAACCTGCGGGGCTCTCCGGCCGATACATGGGCAACATCCGAGAAGGAGAGCGTATGGTAACCGGGGTTGGCAGCACGTCCTTCGTCCCCGCCGCGAATGCGTCGGGGCAACCGCTCGAAGATCTGACGCTGTTTCACGGCGCCCTTCAACAGGCTTCCACCCGCCAACCTCCACTATCCGTCCCCTTAGCGCCGCAGCGGTCCGCGCTGGATCCGGTGGCCGACCGCATGCTCATGCTGGACGGACTGGTGGCCTCCACCGCCGTCGCGCGCCTGGCCCCCGAGCCGGTCGCCGTCGCCGAGCGGTCCGCGGCGATCGTGTCTATCCCGGACGACGCGCCGGTGATGGCTCCGGAGGCGCCGCCACAGGTCGGGATGGTATCGCCGCCACCGCCGATTCGACCTGAGCCACCGGCGACGCGGACCACGCGCTCGGATTTCGAAGGGCTGCGCGAAGGACAGCGCGACGACGGCCCCGACGGTCCCATCGCCCGCATGCAGCGCGTTCTCTTGAAGTGGAACCCGCGCCTCGGAGTGCGCCCGAACGGACGCTACGACCGCGCCACCCGCGAGAGCGTCCTTCTCTACAAAGCCATTTACACGACCGGCCGCGACGGCCGCAGCATGGATCCGGAAACCGCCCGCAACCTGTCGGCGATGGAGGACGGTTCCTTCTGGAAAAATCCCCCGGAAAAATCCGCCGCCGGCCGCCTGCTGTATGCCGCCAGCCGGGACCTGGGCAAGCCCTACCGACTGGGCGCCGACGGCCGGAACGCCACCGACTGCGCGATGCTCACCCGCGAGGCGCTGCGCCGGGCCGGGCTGGTCGACGAGAATTTCACGCGCTGCGCCGACCTTCAGTTCAAACACGCGGAGCGCGGCGACGGACTGCGCGCCGTAAAGGACGCGCCCCAAGCCGGCGACCTGGTTTTCTTCAACAATCCCACCTCGCAGTCGTCCATTGCCTACCGCGGCATCACCCACGTCGGCATCTACCTGGGCGACGGTCACATGCTGGCGGCCTCCAGCGGGCACGGGCGGGTCGTCATTCAGCCGCTCCAGGGCCGCCTGTCACGCCACATCGCCGGCTACGCGCGGCCCTGATTCCTTTTTTCTGGCATCAATAAAAAAACGAGGCATTTTGGATGCCTCGGTTTTTTTTGACTTGCGCCGGCTCAGCGTGCGGTGATCTGCTCGAGCAGCGCGAGCGCCTGGGGGATGTTGCCCTCGCCCACCAGCTGCCCCAGCCGCTGGTGCTCCGTGGCATTGATGCGGTCGCCCGCGGTGGAGAGCATCTGCGCCATGCGCATGCTCTGCTCGAAGGCGTCCTCGACGGGCGCCTGCACCTGCGAGGAGTTGGGACGGCGCGGCGCGGCCGCGTCCTGTCCCCCGGAGAAGAACATGTCCTTGATCAGGGAGATGCCGTAAAGGGCCAGGTTCAGAGGAATCTTCATATGGTGGAACCTCATCACTGTTGGAATGCTCGCGGGCTTATCGGACAAAGCGACCGGAAAATTAACCCCGGCCGGGGGCTAAATTTTTGGCGGCCGGATCCGATAAGGGTCCAGCAACAGACAGGCCGTCCTCAAACGGCCAAACACTTCGGAGGCACACTACTCATGATGCGATCGGTTTACACCGCGGCCAGCGGAATGAGCACCCAGCAGCATCACATCGACACCATCGCGAACAACCTGGCCAACAGCAACACCACGGGCTTCAAGAAGTCCCGCATGGAGTTCCAGGACCTTATGTATGACACGGCGCGGCCGGCCGGCGCCACGCTGGCCACCGGCGGCACGGTGCCCCTCGGTACCCAGACCGGCCTGGGCGCCAAGACCGCCGCCACGCAGCGGATCATGTCGCAGGGCGTCTTCCAGCAGACCGGCGGCCAGCTCGACGTGGCCATCGAGGGTGACGGCTACTTCCAGATCCAGCTCCCCGACGGCAGCCTCGCCTACACCCGTGACGGCGCCTTCAAGCGTGACGCCCAGGGCCAGCTGGTCACGACGGACGGCTACATCTTGAGCCCTCAGATCACCATTCCGCAGGACGCCACCAACATCGTGGTCGGCACCGACGGTAAGGTGAGTGTATTTTTGCAGGGACAGACCACTCCCACGGACGCCGGCCAGATTACCCTGGCGCGCTTCCCGAACCAGGTCGGCCTCACTTCCAAGGGCCGCAACCTGTACGCGGAATCGCCGGCTTCGGGCACGCCGGTCACCGGAAATCCCACGACGACCGGCCTCGGCTCGCTCTCCCAGGGCTTCCTGGAAATGTCCAACGTGCAGGTCGTGGACGAGATGGTGAACATGATCACCGCGCAGCGCGCCTATGAAATCAACGCGCGCGTCATCCAGGGCGCCGACCACATGCTCGGCATCGTCGCCCAACTGAAGCAGTAGTCGCGGAGGCTCTCAAAATGCGGCATTTTTTGCTGGTCATTGCTTTCCTGCTGTCCTGTGCCGGGTACGCACACGCCGCCGCCCAGGTGCTTCCCGGACGGGATATCGGCGCCGCCGCCGAGCGCTTCGTGGCGACCTCGGTCGGCATCTCGCAGGGCGAGGTGCGCAGCGTCTACAATGTTCCGGACCACAGCGTACCGGTCGGCGGCCTGGAGCTGAAGCCCCGCTGGCAGCGCGGGATGAACCCGCCGGCCGCGGGATTTCGGGGACGGGTGAACGTGCCGGTCACCATCCTGGTGGGCAAGAAAATCATCCAGGAAATTCCGGTGCTGGTGGAAGTGGCCTCGCCCGGACCCGGGCCCGGCATGACCGGCGGCCCCGGCGCCGCCACGACGGCCGCGGTCGGCGTGCGGGGCGGGGACCCGGTAACGGTCACGCTGCTCGGCAGCGGCATGAAGCTACAGATGAGCGGCGTGGCCCAGCAGCCGGGAAAAATTGGCGAGCGCGTGCGCGTGCAGGTGAAGGACCCGTACCGGGTCATCATGGCGCGCGTGGTCAGCGACCGCGAAGTCACCATTGAGCCTTAGAGCGTGTCGACAGACACGCGGTAAAACGCTGGAAACAGGCCGTTAAGACGATGAAGGCGTCGGCTGTGCCGGCCCCTGACTAGGAGAGAATGATGCGCAATTTTCTGCAAATTGTCGCGGTCGTCACCTTGCTGATTACCGCGCGGCCGGCCGCCGCGCAAGTCATCATGGACTCCGCGGCGCCCATGGATCTTTATGGAAATTCGACGAGAGCCGGCGTCGGCGACGTGCTCACCGTGCTCATCACTGAGGGTGTGACGGTGGGCACCGGTGTCAATCGCACCGACAAGGACACCGACAACCTGAAATCCGAGGCCGGCTCGGGCGCCCTGGACTTCGTCCCGGCGCTGTCAAAAAATGGTCAGCACGACCGCAAGAGCGAATCCACGGTCAAGCAGAACCAGTCGATTCAGACCACAATGACGGTGCGCATTGTGGGCGTGGAACCCAACGGCAACCTGGTGCTGGACGGCCAGCGCATTTTGTGGGCCAACAAGACGAAAGTCACCGTGAGCCTGCACGCGGTGTGCCGTCCCGCAGACGTTTTTCCAGACAACACGGTGTCCTCCAGCCGCCTGGTGGACGTGGCGCTGAAGGTGGACGGCCTGCCGGAAAAAAGCGGCCCCAACTTCTTCAAGACGTTGTTTGGCATCTTTGCCTTCTGACAAGAGCGCGATGCGCGCACGGCTGGGGATGTCAGTGGCGAAAAGAAGCGCAGCCTCCGAACTGCGCGGGTACCGAGAGCAAGAAGCCGCCTCCAGGGCGGCTCTTTTTTTGGGGGAGGAGGAGCAAACGGCGGGCAGCGAACTCCTCTCCATGCATCTGGTAAACGCCGAGCCGAGAAAGTTTACCAATGACGAGCTGACTCACCTCTATGAGCTGGGGACCTTCGGACACGAGCGGGTGGAGCTGATAGAGGGGGTTATCGTACACATGTCGCCTTAAGGTGAAGGACACACCAGGGCGCTTCTCGTCGGCACGGAAATGCTGGTCCTGGCCTTCCACGACACGCACTACGTGGGTGTCCAGCTCCCGCTCAAGCTTTCAGAGTACTCCGGGCCCGAGCCGGACTTCTTCTTGATGCCCAAGCGGGACGAAGAACCCGAGCCGGAGCAAGTGACGCCCGACCGGCTGCGCAAAGCGGACCTGGTGATTGAGGTGGCCGTCTCCTCGCTGGCCTACGATCGCGACGAGAAAGCCAGTCTGTACGCGAAGTACGGAGTTCCGGACTACTGGGTGCTCGAGGTGGTCAAGCGGCGGCTTCTGGTCCATCGCAATCCAGTCGCCATGGAGGAGCGGATTTTCGGACACGGCTATGCGTCCGTCGAGATCCTGTCAGAAGAGGCCAGCATTGCGCCGCTCGCGCGGCCGGACGTGCAGGTGCCGGTCCGCGGTTTCTACTGAAACGACGTAATCAGCGACTTCATCACCCGGTACCAGCCGTCGGCCAGCACGAACACGAGAATTTTCACCGGCAAGGAAATCGTCATGGGCGGCACCATCATCATGCCCATGGCCATCAAGAACGAGGCCACCACAAGATCGATCACCAGGAACGCGAGCAGCATCATGAAGCCCATCTCGAACGCGGTGCGCAGCTCGCTGGTGGCGAAGGCGGAAATCAGCACGCCGGTCGACACCTCGTTGCGATGCTTGATGCTGCGCTTGCCGGTGGCCTCGGCAAACAAGGCCAGCTCGCGATCCCCGGTAAAACGGAACATGAAATCACGGAATGGAGAAAGCGTCGCGTCAACGGATTCCCGCAGGTTGGTCTTGTTATCCAGGTAAGGCTCCAGGCCATTTTGATAGGCCTTCTGAAACGTCGACCCCATGGTAATCGTGGTAAGAATCAGCGCCAGGGAAACCACCAGCGAAGTCGGCGGAATCGAGGGCGTGCCAATTGCGTAGCGCACCAGCGACAGCACGATCACGATGCGGGTAAACGACGTCATCAAGATCAAGATCGCCGGAATCAGCGACATGACCGTGAGAACCCCCAGCAGCCGCAGCGTGCCGCTGATGTCCGACTGCCCTACCCCGCTGGAAACGACCCGCTCGACGACGCTCGCGACGTCTGGGTTCACAGATTGGCGCTCCGCAGCCTGTCCTCGGGATTCACCACGTCGCGCACCTTGATGCCGAATTTCTCATCGAGAACGATGACCTCCCCGTAGCCGATGAGCTTGCCGTTGACGAGCAGCTCGAGCGGCTCGCCGGCCAGCTTGTCCAGCTCCATGATGGAGCCCGGTCCCATCTGCAGGAGGTCGCGAAGCTTCACGCCACGCCGTCCCAGGACCGCCACCATCTGCATCGGCACGTCGAGGAGAATCCCCAGGTTCTGCGCCGGCGCCGTCTTGGGATCCGGCCGCAGCTGCGGAAAGTGGGTCGAGGGCAGGCCCACGGCGGCACCCTCGCCAAGCCGTGATACCACGTCGACAATCGCGGCCTGGGGCATCACGATGGCAACCTGCCCTTCGAATGCCTCCTCCGCGCTCACCGACACGCACGCAAACAACGCGACCGGGTCCTCGATGCGGGCCATGTCCTCTTCAACCACCGCCTCGGACTCCAGGGCGAGATCCATGCCCAGGCCTTCTTGCAGCGCGGTGGCCACGCCCGCCACGGCCTCGGCGAGCACCGAGCGGTGGAGGTCGTCGAACGCTTCCAGGGGCGCGGTGACTCCCTCGCCGGTCATGGCGTTCACCAGGGCCGCGCCCACCGAGCGCGTCATTACGATCACGCCGCTCGCCTCAGCGCCGCCGCACGACGCGGTGACCGGAACCGCCAGCATTTCCTCTGACGCGAAGGGAATTGCGCCCGTTCCGAGCTCCACGGTGCCGCTCGAAATTTCCAGTTTGGTCAGCTCGGACAGCGTGTCCGCCAGGGCGCGCGCGCCGGCTTTGCGGACGGTTTCGTCCACCCCGGAAAAATCGAAGCCGGCCTTCCTGGCGGCCGTCTTGCCGGCTGGCACGGCCTTGGCCGCGGCCTTTTTCGTCGTGGTCTCTTCCGCCTTGCTCTTCGCCATCGCTACTCCTCACACCATCATTGCACGATGATGTCTTCTCGCTCCTCGTCCACGGGTTTGACAATTTCCACGGCCACACGCTCGCCGACCATGCCGGGGCGCGCGACGAATTTCGGGACGTCGCCAACGGTCACGGTGACCGAGCCGTTCAACTCGATCACGTCGCCCGCCGCCAACTCCATCAAGCGTTTCAGGTTCAGCGAGGCGCGGCCCAACTCGACCACCATGGGAACGTCCACCACGCCAAGCTCTTCCACGCGATGCGGTTCCACCGGACCGATGTGGCGCCACTGCGAGCCGGTCCGCATCTGCGCGACGCGCGGACGGAAAAATTCAAAGGGCAGGCTGATGATGAAATGGCCCATGAACCCGTTGAGGCTGATGCGGAAAATCTGCCGCACCATGCTCTCCTCGGGCGCGTAGGAGCGCGGCACCAGCGCCGCCTCGGTCTCGACGCGCTCGATGGCGGGGCTCAGCTCGTCCGGAAACGTCTTGGCGAAATAATTCAGGATGCGCATCATGATCTGGGAAAAGAGGCTCTTCTCAAATTCGCTCAGATCCTTGTCCGGCATCTCGGTCACGCCGATCCCGCCCATCATGCGCTCCAGAAACGCGAAGAGCAGCGGCGTGGAAGCCTGCACGACGCCCTGCGGCAGCTCCGGCCCCGGCGAGAAGACCGCCACCACGCTCTTCCCGTCGAAGTGGGGGGGCTCGTTAAACACGTCGCGGTAGCGGATCTCGTCCACGTCGAGCAGCCACATCTCCACCACCGTGCGCAACTGGCTGCCAAAGTGGATGCACAGCCAGCGGCAGACCGGCTCGAACTGGTTGCGCAATTGCCGCTTTTGCTCGTTGGACAGCTTGTCGGGACGGGTGAAGTCGTAGGTGCGGTATTTCCCCCCGCGCTCCGACGACTGGGACACCTTCGTGGCCTCTTTCATCAACATCTCGCGATCGGCGTCGCTCATCCGCGCCATCGGATCACCTCCCGAGGTCGCGGCCGCGCATGATCAAGATCCCCACGCGCCGGTTTCGCTGTCGGTTGCTCACTGTGTCGTTGGGGGCAGCCGGACGGGTTTCCCCGTATCCCAGCACGCTGAGCCTGCGCGGGTTCAGGTTGCCGCCGCGGATCAGGACCTCCGCCACGTTGGTGGCGCGCATGGTGGACAATCCCCAGTTGGTCTTGTAGGGGCCGCCCTTGAGGGGCACGTTGTCGGTATGCCCCTCGACGCGGACGAGGTTGGGAAAAGGGCGCACTGCGGCCGCGATCCCCAGGATCATGGGGATGGCCTCGCGGCGCACTTCCGCGTCGCCGATATCGAACATCAGGCCGTCCGTCAGGAGGGTCACCACCAGCCCCGCCTCTTCCAGGTGCATGTGCACCGCGTTTCGCCAGCCCTGGGAGGCGGCGATGTCACCGAGGCGATGGGAGATGGACTCCAGTATCTCCTGCTCGCGCCTGGCCTCGGCTTCCTTTCTTGCATTGTCCGCGGCGGCGGAATTCACTTCCGGGCTCGAGTTCGTGTCTGGCGGGAGCGGCTCCGGGGTGGGATCGTCGATATTGTGCTCCAGCGCCTTCGACAGGGAGCGAGACAACTGCTGGAACTTCTGCTCGTTTACTTTGGACATCGCGTACAGCACCAGGAACAGGCAGAACAGCAGCGTGACCATGTCCGCGTACGAGATGAGCCAGCGCTCGTGGCCGCTGGAGTGCGCGTCCTCCTCCGCCGGACGGCGTCCGCGCTTTGCCATCTCAGGCCGCGGCGGTCTTGGCCGGCGGCGGCGGCCCCGGTTTCTTGCCGACCGCGGCGCGCGCGGTTTTCGCGGCTTCGTGGGCTGGCACGAAGGCGCGCATCTTCTGCTCGACCCAGAGGGGATTGTCGCCGGACTGCACGGCCACCAGGCCGGCCGCCACCATGCGGTAGAAAGTCGCCTCCTCCTGCGCGATGGCGCGCATTTTGGCCGCGATGGGCAGCACCGCCAGGTTGGCGATTCCCACCCCGTAAAGCGTGGCGGTGAACGCGGCCGCGATCCCCGAGCCCAGCTTGTCAGGCTCGGAGAGGTTGCCGAGCACGTGGATGAGGCTGGTGACGGTGCCCACGATTCCCAGGGTCGGCATGAAGCCGCCCAGCACCTCGAACATCTTCTCGTTCTGCTTGCCGACGTAGTGGCGGCTTTCGACTTTCTGGTCGAGCACGTGCTCCAGCACCTCGGTGTCCGCGCCATCCACCATCATGCGCAGGCCGGACTTGACGAAATCGTCCTTCTCCTCCTTGATGGTCGGCTCCAGGGAGAGGACGCCGTTGCGCCGGGCCTGGGTGGCGATGTCCATCATGTGCCGGACGGCGCTCTCCCAATCGTGCTTCACGCCGCGGAAGATGACCAGGCAGCATTGCCCGAAGCGGATGACGTCGTGCATGGGAAAGGCCAGCACCATGGCGCCCAGCGACCCGATGATCACGATGAGGAACGACGAGAGGCTGAGGTATGCCGACAGGTGTCCGCCCTCCAGGGCGACCCCCAGGACCACGCCACCGAAAGCCAGCAGTAGCCCCAGAAGGGTTGCCTTATCCATCTACGCCTCCGTCTCCCGGGATCTTTTCCGCGACGATGTGCAGCGGCGGGCGCTGATGGACGCGAATCGCCTGCTGATACCTCACCACCGCCTCCACCACTTCGTCAACGGATTGTTTGACCACGAGCCGACGCCCGGTTGTCAACACCAGGACCACTTCCGGCGTGACCTCAAGCATTTCAATGAGATCGGCATTTACGACGATGGGCTGTCCGTTGATGCGATTGAGATGGATCATCTCTTGACCCGCTTGATTCTTAGAATTGGCCGCGAAACCCTGTTCGAGCGCAGCGGCGCGGCGCCGGAAAAGGAATCGACGCGCGGGAGACTCCCACGCGCCGATTCATCTTAAGGCCGCGCTTCTAGCGCTTCAGGTTGGCCAGCTCGTCGAGAACCTGGTCAACCACGCTCACCATCTTGGCGTTCGCCTGGAAGGAGCGCTGCGCCACGATCATGTTGGTGAACTCGGTGCCGATGTCGACGTTGGAGTTCTCCAGCGTGCCGGCACTGATGACCCCGAGCGCGCCCTGTCCGTTGGTCTGGCCTGGCGCCTGGATTTTCGCCTTGCCGGAAGCCGCCGACTCGAACAGCAGCCCGTTGACGCCACGCAGCAGACCTTCGTTGTTCTGGAAGACCCCCACGGCAAGCCGACCCAGTTTTGAGCCCAGGCCGTTGGAGAAGGTCCCGTTGATGGTGCCGTCGGCATCCACGTTGAAGGACTGCAGCACGCCCGGCGCCTTCCCGTCCTGCGACCGCTGGATCACCGTGTCCGCCGTGGTGGTGGCGAGCTGGGTGATCTTGGTGAAGTCGACGTCGATGCTCACCGCGGCCGCGCCGGTGGTAGGCGTGAAGTTGATGGTGCTGCCGCTGCTGTTGGCCGCGTCGAAGACGCCGTCCGAATTGAAGACCAGCACGCCGTCGCTGGCGTTGCTGGATCCGTCCACGGTCGTGCTCCAGTACCATGTGCCGGACGCCCCGGTCACCGTGTTCGGGATCTTGGTGAACGTGATGTCCACGGTGTGCCCGATGCCAAGCGAATCGAACACCTGCGCGGAGGACACCACGCTGGTGTCGGTCGAGGAGCCGTTCGAGTTCGCGGTCACCGCGGTGGCGGCGCCGCTGAGGAGGTTCGCAAAGTCCACGGTGACGGCCTGGCCGGTGGGAGTGCCGTCGTTAACGATCACGTCGAGCGTGGTCCCAGGGGTGCCGTTGACGGTCGCCACCGCGCCGAGCGCATCGAACGTGATGGGGACGTTCGACGTGTTCGTCGAGCCGCCGGTCCACGCGCCGCTTGCCGAAATGCCGTTGACGGTCACGTTCCACACGTCGTCGTCGCCCACGTTGTCGGTCACCTTTGTGAAGGTGTAGGACATGGTGTGGCTGGCCCCGGTGCGGTCCAGCCAGGCGCTGCTGGTGCCGTTTACCGAGGAGCCGGCGCCCAGCGAGGAATCCAGCGAGCCCGTGATTCTCGCGGTCGTGGTGCCGGCCGCCGAGGCGGTGGCGTCGAGGTTGCCGCTGTAGGCGGAATTCTCGGTGGCCTTGGCCAGCGTGAGCGAGCCCAGGGGAACGGTCAGCTTGCCCACGTCCTTCGTCGTGTCGATGACCCCAGCGGTGGCCGCCCAGCCCTGCACTTCCAGGCCGTCCTGGGTGGTCAGGGTACCGTTCAGGTCCAGCGAAAAGTTGCCGTTGCGGGTGTACCCCTTGGTCTTGTCGACCTGGCTGATGACGAAGAAGCCGTCACCGGTGATGGCCATGTCGGTCTGCTTGCCGGTGGCCTGCATGCCGCCCTGGGTGTAGCGCGAGGTGAGCGAGCCGATGCCCACGCCCTCGCCGATCTGCTGGGCATTGGTGCTGCCGGTGTTGCTGGTGGCCCCGGAGGGCTGGCGCAGCACGCGGCCGATGGCGTCCTTGAAGGTGATGACATTGGCCTTGAAGCCCGGCGTGTTGGCGTTGGCGAGGTTGCCGCCCACCACGTCGAGCGCCAGTTGCAGCGCGGTCAGACCGGAAACCGCCGAGGAGAGTGCGCTTTGCATGTTATTTTCCTCCTTAATAAACTATTGAACGTCGTAGATTTTGCTGAGCGGATATTCGAGGCCGGCCATTCGGACGCTGACCCGCCCGTCCCGAATCGCCACCGCCTCGACCTGTCCCATCATGGGCTGGCCGTCATTGTTGAGCACTTTGGCGGTCCGTCCCACGAGGTTGGAAGCCCCGGCCAGGCCCTGCGCCTGCGCCCAGTCCTTCAGCTCGGTGCGCAGCTGACGGGTTTCGGAAACCATTTGCATCATCGCCATCTGCTGCATCATCGAATCGGAATTCTGGGGATTGAGCGGACTCTGGTTTTTCAGCTGCGCCACCAGAAACTGCATGAAGTCCATCTCGTTGCCGTTTTTCTGGACTTTTGCGCTGCCGGTGGCCAGCGAGTTCGCGGTTTGCGTAAGGTTGTTCAGGGCCTGCATTGGATGGGGCTCCCTTCCAGGTTGAGGATCATGCGCGGATATTGACCGCGCGGCTCGGACCGCCGGGCGCGGCGCGCGATCGGGTGGGAGGCGGGCGAGTTTCCGCGAGCGGCTCGGACCAGCCGGAGTCCGGCCGCTCTTGCGGCTGCCCGGAATTTCCCGAAGAATTTCCGCCCAGGCCCACCGTCAGGCTGCCCAGCTGCAATCCCTGCTGCGCGAGGGACTGCGCGAGCGCGTGCATCTGCTCGTGCAGCAGGCGCTGCACCTCCGGGTTCGCCGCGCTCACATGCGCGTGTACGGTCCCGCTGTTTTCCACGACGCGCACGAACACGGACCCCAGGCTGGGCGGATCCAGACGAATTTCCACGCTGGCGTTCCGCGCGTTGAGCGGCGTGCGCTCGCGCCAGGCCTCGGCGGCGCTGCGGGCCAGCTCGCCGGGGAGCGCGTCCATGGGAACCGCTTTGTCGGCGGGCGCCGCGTCTGGTGTCTGAAGGAGCGGCGTGGCCAGCGTCTGCGGCTGCGCCTCAGCGTCCACCGACACGTCAACGGGCGGCATTTCCAGGGTTTTCTCGCTCGCGGGAGGATCCAGCGGAGCGGCCGTCAGGGCGTCCTGCATTTTCATCCCGAGATCTTGCAGGGCGCGCGCGTCGGTGATCACCGGCTGCACGGCGGGCACCGCGTGCGGGGGCGGCGCGGACGGCGCGGTGACCGCGGTGAAGATCACCTTGAAGGTGGGATCCGCCGAGAAAACCCGATCCACCGGGGACTGCACCGGCGGCGCGGGTGCCGTGGTTGGCATCGGCTCGGCGAAGGCCATCATTTCTTCGGGGAGCGCTTTGAGGTCCGGTCGAGCGGCCGCCTGCGGGGGCGCGGGAGCCGCGGGCTGTGCCGCGCCGCCCGGAGTGGGGGACGGCGCGGGTGCCTCGACCGCGGGAAGGGCGATCGGGGGCGCGGGAGCCGC
>VGFD01000004.1 GCA_016868975.1 Armatimonadota bacterium
GTGTTCTCCACAAAGAATGACTCCGGATAAGCGGCTGCGCCCAGCGGCGAGGGAACATTCGGGTCATTGGGATCAACGGGCGAGCTGGTGGCGGACTTCATCACGATGGCGGTCCTGTAACTGTCGTTGTCGTTGTTGTTGGCGTTCCAGATGCGGATGGAGGTAAGAGAGGTGCGGCGCAGCTCGGTGGTGATGTCCCGCTCGAAGTTGCGCAGCGCGGACTGCACCGCGGAACGGGCGTCCACACTCTTCCATCCCTCGGTTCCGTCCCGAGTCAAGGCGAACAGCGCGATGACAATGAAGCTGAACACCCCACAGGTGATCATCAGCTCGATCAGGGTAGCTCCTCGCCGTTCGCTACAGATCGCCTTCATAAATGATTCTGCTCACCTCGACCGACAACTGACCGTAGCCCGCCCGGGCCCGTCCGGGCAGGCCGCCGGCTTGCTCCCACCAGTTGCACACAATGCGCAGCTTGCGAAGCTGTTGGCTGCTTGGTACCTCGGGTGGTAGAAGGGCAGTTATGTCCTGCACATACAGTGTGTAGAAAAAGTCGGTCTTGTTCAAGTGCCGCACGTCGCTGGCGTATGCATCTTTGTCGGCGGCGTCTTTGGTCGCCGTCATGAACTTATCCAGCCGACCACCGGTGCGCAGGGAGTAGATGTATTCTTGGAGGATGGACTCGGCCACAATTGTTCCGGCCGTCATGTCCACGCTTTTCTGGCTGGCCTTGAAAAGAAACGTGAAGATCCCCACCACCAGAAGGATCGCGGTGCTCAGGATGCCCACCGAGATGATGAGCTCCATGAGACTGAACCCTGCCCTGGGGGAGGCGGGGAAACCGCATCGATTCGAGCTTTCAGACCTCTTCATCTTTGACAAATTATACCAGAATGCCCCCGACTGGCATAGCGCAATCACGCCACCCAAAATGTTACGATTTCTTAATCCGCGGCAGCCGGGTTGGAGCCAGGGGGAGTGTCCTTCGCCCCGGGGACTTTCTTTCGCCAGAGCGCTCGCGCGAAGCTCTCTCCCACCAGACCGGTGCTGGGAAGGCCGAAGCCTTCCAGGCAGGTGGCGCCCAGATCGCCAAAGCTGGTGCGAACGCCGAGATCCTGGCCGGGCGCCAGCCCCGGCCCCCAGGCGAGCATCGGAGAATACTCGCGCGTGTGATCGGTGTGCGACAGGATGGTGGGGTCGCAGCCGTGGTCGGCGGTGATGAACAGGACGTCGCCGTCGTGCATGCCGCCCATCAGCCGGCCCAGGTCGGCGTCCAGCTCGCGCAGCGCTTGCGCGTAGCCGGCCGCGTCGTTGCGGTGGCCGTACAGCATGTCGAAGTCTACGAGATTGGTGAAGATCACGCCGCGCCCGCGCTTCTCGTCGACCAGCCGCCGGGTGATCTGCATGCCTTCCCGGTTGTCCTTCATCGGATGGTACTCGTGGATCCCTCGGCCGTTGTAGATGTCCTTGATTTTGCCCACCGCGTAGACCGGAAGGCCACTCGCGGCGAAACGATCCACCGCCGTCTCGCCGGGCGGATCGATCGCGTAGTCCTTGCGGCGCGGCGTCCGCTTGAAGGCCCCCGTCGGCCCTTCGAAGGGACGCGCGATGATGCGGCCGATGAGGTGGTCGCCCTGCATCTGCTCGCGGGCGATGCCCGAAATCCGATACAGGTCCTGGATGGGCCACACGTCCTCGTGGCAGGCGATCTGGAACACGCTGTCGGCGGAGGTGTAGACGATGGGATAGCCGGTCTTGACGTGCTCCTCGCCCAATTCTTTGATGATGTCAGTGCCGCTGGCCGCCTTGTTGCCCAGGATCTTCGTTCCGATGGCGTCCTCGAAACGCTCCACGACTTCCGGCGGGAATCCCTGGGGATAGGTGCGGAACGGTACTTCGGTGGCCAGTCCGGCCATTTCCCAGTGCCCGGTGATGGTGTCCTTCCCCTTGGACGCTTCCACCATGCGCCCGTAGTAGCCGTCCGGCGTCTGCAACGGCGGTACGCCTTCCACCCTGTGGAGATTGCCCAGCCCCAGGCGCTGCAGGTTGGGCAGGGCCAGTCCGCCGGCCGCCGCGGCCACGTGGCCGATGGTGTCCGCGCCCTCGTCCCCATACTCTCCAGCGTCGGGCAACGCGCCGATGCCGCCGCTGTCAATGACCAGGATGATCGCACGGTTGAGATGACCCATCGTCTGCTGCTCCTATCTGCGTTTCCCCCTGGGGGAAGGGGCGCTTTCGTTCGTCGTGGCGACTTCCGCGGTCCTGCCTTCGTCGGGCCGCGCAACCGCGGGCACGGTGCGGCCGGCCAGCGTTTTCAGCTCGTCGGCGAAGCGGCTCACGTCCTTGAACTCCTTGTAGACTGAGGCAAAGCGCACGTAAGCGACCGGATCGAGCCCCTTGAGGTACTGCATGACCAGCTCGCCGATCTGGCGCGAGGAAACCTCCCCCTCGCCGCGATGCCGCAGGTCGCGCTCGATGCTGTTGACGATCGCCTCCTGTTGCGACACGGTGACCGGCCGCTTGCGGCATGCGTTGGCGATCCCCCGCAGCACTTTGCTTCGGTCGAACTCCTCGCGCTCGGTGTTCTTCTTGACGACCTTGAGCGAGGTTTCTTCATAGCGCTCGTAGGTGGTGAAGCGGCGCAGGCAGCCCTGGCACTCGCGGCGGCGCCGAATCGAAGTGTTGTCGTCGGTCTCGCGCGAGTCCAGCACGCGCGTGTCCATGTGTTCGCAGAAGGGGCATTTCATAAGGATTCTCTCATAAAAGCAGAAGCGCGCCGCTTCTCCACGAAGCAACGCGCTTCCCCCCGATAGCTGACGGGTATCCGCTAGTTCCGCTGGCCGCCCTTGTCGCCGCGGCGGATCCAGGCGGGCACCTCGACCCGCCGAACGGGTGCTGGAACGCGAACGGCATGTCCGCAGTGGAGTCGGCCTTGTCCTCCTCCGGCTCCGGCGGGCGATACGAGAAGCCGGTCGCCACCACGGTGATGCGCATCTCGTCCTGCAGCCGATCGTCGATCAGCGCGCCGAAGATGATGTTCGCCTCGGGATCGACCGCGCGCGAGATGATCTCGGCGGCCTCGTTCACTTCCTGCAGTGACATGTCCTTGCTGCCCACCACGTTGAACAGCACGCCACGTGCCCCGTCGATGCTGGTCTCCAGGAGCGGGCTCTGGATGGCGCTCTCGGCCGCCTTCATCGCGCGGTTGTCGCCCTTGCCCATGCCGATGCCCATGAGCGCCGAGCCGGCGTTGCTCATGATGGCCTGCACGTCGGCGAAGTCGACGTTGATGATGCCCGGCACCGTGATGATGTCGGAAATCCCCTGCACGCCCTGGCGCAGGATGTCGTCGGCGATGCGGAACGTCTCGGTGATCGGGAACTTGGGATCCACCACGCGCAGCAAGCGGTCGTTGGGGATGGTGATGAGCGCGTCCACCTGCTCGGCGAGCTGCGCGATGCCGCGCTCGGCCTGCTGCTGGCGGATGCGTCCCTCGAAGGTGAACGGCTTGGTGATCACGCCCACCGTGAGCGCGCCCGCCTGCTTGGACAACCGCGCCACCACCGGAGCCGCGCCGGTGCCGGTGCCGCCGCCCATGCCGGCCGCGATGAACACCATGTCCGCGCCGTCCAGCGCCGCGAGAAGGTCTTCGGCGTTCTCTTCCATCGCCTGGCGGCCCATCTCGGGATCGCTGCCGGCGCCCAGGCCGCGCGTCACGTGCGCTCCGATGTGGATGCGCTGATCCGCGTCGCACAGGAATAGCGCCTGGGCGTCAGTGTTGACGGCGATAAATTCGACGCCTTTGAGGCCCACCTGGATCATGCGGCTCACGGCGTTGCAGCCGGCTCCGCCCACGCCCACGACCTTGATGCCCGCGAATTGCTCCAGACCGCCTCGGTTGTTGTTGTCCGTCATGAAAGACCCCTTTCCCACGAATCCGCTGTGGATAACACTGTGGATAAATCATCCCGATAATACGCATTCGGCGGCGTGCACTGTTTTGGTGCCGCCGCCGCCGCGCTAGAAAACATATTCTTTCAGCCAGGTAATGAAGCCCTGGAGGGCCTTGTTGACCGAGGAACTTCGCGCCACCGGAGTCTTTCCCTTCAGCACGCCAAGCCCGTAAATCAACAGTCCGACGCTGGCAGAATAGGCCGGATTGCGCAGGTGCGAGGGCAGCCCGCGCACGCTCTCCGGACGGGCAATGCGCACCGGATATCCGAGCGCCTGCTCGGCCGCCCAGGCCACGCCTTTCATCTCGGCGACGCCGCCGGTGAGCACGATGCTGGCCGGGCGGGTGCCCATTTTTCCGAGCCGGTCAAAGGACACGCGCAGCCACTCGAAGACGTCCATCAAGCGCAGGTCGATAATTTCCGACAACTCGGACACCTTCACCGGCTGCGGCTGCACCGAGGAGAGCGAGGTCACCTCGATCTCGCGCTCCATGTCGGCGGCTTCCACCTCTTCGCCCGCCGCCCGCCGCGCCGCCATTTCCTGCTTGAACGAAAGCCCTTCCTGAATGACCAGACGCTCGGCCTCCTGCAGTGGGACTCGCAATGCGGTGGCCACGTCATACGTCACCAGGGTGCCGCCCACGCAGAGCACGTCGGTGTGCCGCAGGTGGCCTTCCTTGAACACCGCCAGATCGGTGGTGCCCCCGCCGATGTCCACGAGCGCCACGCCGAGATCTTTTTCCTCGTCTTGCAAGACGCCGAGACTGGTGGCCACGCCGCTCACCACCAGCCCGGAATTCTCCTCCGGCTCCAACTCGGCCATCTCCATGCAATTCTGCAGGTTCTGCAACGGGCTTACCGAGCCGGTGATGATGTGCGCGTCCACCATGAGCTGCATTGCGGACAGGCCCACCGGATTCTTGATGCCGCTCACCTCATTGACCGTGAATCCCTTGGGGATGACGTGCAGCATGCGCCGCCCGTCAGGCACGCCCACCATGCGCGCATTCTCGATCACGCGCTGCACGTCGTGCTCGTTGATGACCCGGTTGTTGGCTCCGATGGCCACCGAGCCGCGGCTGGAATCCCCGCCCAGAAAGTCCCCAGACAGATTCACGAAGCAGCGGCTCACGCTCACCCCGGCCTGCCCTTCCGCCTCGCCCACCGCCGAGCGGATGGCCTGGGTGACTTCGTCCACATCGACCACGACGCCGCGCCGCATCCCGCCATTGGGGGAGACGCCCATGCCGATGATCTCCAGATCGCCCCGCGCGCTGGCGTCCGCGATGATGCAGCAGATCTTGGTGGCGCCGACGTCCACGGCGGTGACTCGCTGTTTTCTGGCCATGCAAGAGGCCCTCTCGACGGGGATGATGCGGTTGCGTGAATTACTTTCTATTTCCGAAGCGCGATCCCTGCCGAAAATACAAGAAAATTCAAAAACTTGCTCGGTTGGATCCTGGCGTGACGCGGCTATCAGCGGTCAGCAGACCGACCCCTCGGGGGTGGGGGGGTTCTACGGTCCGGCGACGAACTCCCCGGAGGCCAGCAGGGCCTGGCGCTCGCGGTAGCGCGAGATGAGGTCGCGGCGGATCCAGGCCAGGCTCTGAAAGATGCGCACGCCGAAAGTCACCAGCGCGGCGAGATAGAGGTCCACGCCCAGGCGATCTCCCATGTAGGTGAGCAGGCCGGCCAGGACCGCGTTGGACACGAAGCCGGTTGCGAACACCAGGAAATCGTACTTGTTCTCGATGTCCGCGCGCACCGCGCCGATCACCGAGTCGAGCCCGGCCAGGAACGACACCGAGATGTACTTGGCGTACTCGTTGGGCAGCTGGACCGGGATGAAGAGTCCGACGATGATTCCGGCCATCAGGCCGATGACTGCGGCCATTGGTTTATCTCGCGTCGACCGGCTGAGCGTAGCGGAAGACGCCGCTGCCCTTGTACTCGGGCAGGATCTGCTCGGTCTTTCTCTGGATGTCGATGCGCACGCCCTTCTGGATGCTCGCTTCGAGGCTTGCCATGACGCCGCCCGGCATCTTGAGCGCGGTTTCCAGGGTGGGCGGCGCACCCACCGCGCGGATGATGTACGGCGGGGTGAGCCGCACCGAGTTGACCAGCACCGTCGGTCCCACGCAGCGCACCGAAGTGGACGCCACCACGCGCTGGTCGTTCACGCTGATGGCTTCGGCGCCGGCCGCCCACAGCTCGTTTACGAACGCCTGGATGTCCACGTCGTGGATGATGAAGAAATACGGGTCGTCCTCGGCCCCCGGCTTCTTGGCCGAATCCTCCAGTCGGACCTCGACCCCGGGTCCTTTCACCGGCACCAGCCCGGCCTGCATGCGCACCTTGTCAATCTCGTCCTTGAGAAGCTTCAGGGTGTCACCCTTTTCCCCCATGGCCGCTTCGTATTGCCGCTTCTTTTCGCGCTCCTCGTCGAGGTCGGCGATCAAGCGGCTCTTTTCGACCTCAAGGTATTTCACCATGCGGCTGAGATCCTGGTTGATATTGGGCTGGGGATTGTTGCGCACGTAACGGAACTGCATGGTGATGAGCACCCCGAGCACGACCGAGGCCAGCAGGATGGGCATCTGCCAGCGAAGCTTGCCAAGGCTGCTCCCCTGCGCCAAACGCAAAGCGGCCGGCGATGGGCGCGCCATCTCCGCGGCAGGCGGCTGTTTCGTGCTGATGCTCAGGCCAGGTTCACCCTTCAGTCTTTTGGTTTTGGCGGCGGCCCCAGGTGGCCGACCGCCGGATCATGATAGCGCAGGTCGATGTACGCGATCGGGCGGCGCTCGGCGCGCAGTTTTTCGACCAGCGCTCCAAGCACCCGGAATTTATACCGCGTTTGCACCGAATCGCCCATGCGGACTTCCACCGGCCGCCCGCCCAGGCTCATCACGAGGTCCAGGCCGCTGCTGGCGTCGGCGCGAATTTCCGTCACCTGGGCGGCCAGATCCTGCGGCAGGTTGGCGCGCAGCCGCAACACCGACGACACCAGCCGCTTGTTCATGGGGGCCCCGACGGCAACCGGCGCCTGCACGATGAGCCGGGGCAGTTTTTCGTCGCCGCGCGGCCGGGCGGGCGCGAGCACCATTCCGTCCTCTGAAACCACCAGCCAGCCTTGCGGGAAGACAGCACCGGGCGTGCCGACCGCGAGCACCGGAACGCGCTCCTGCACGCGGATGACCGTGCCTCCCGGCAGGACCCGGCGCACGCTGACCCCCTGCACCCAGTGGATCTTCTTGACGCGGGCCGCGGCTTCGTTGACATCGAGTCCGAGAAGATGCTGCTGCAGTGGCAGGCGCGCTTCGCTCTTCACGACGTCGTCGGAAACGCGCGCGTTCCCGCGCACCTCAACGGCCTGCAAGCGAAACATCGCGGAGGTGAAGAATACCGCCTGGGCGACGGCCATGATGATGACCAGAAAGAGCCGGCGCGATACCGGCCCTTGTGGACCGCGGCGAAGTGGGAGGGTGCGGGTGCGACTTGCCAGGGGACTCTCTCCCTTCAGAGGGCCTTGACAGATATTCAAGAAGCCCATTCGCGGCCGCGTGGTAAATCCCTGGCCGGTGTTCGACGAAAACCCCTGTGGATCCCCCGGCCAGGAGCGAAATTTCCCGCATCGCCGAGGCGTCCGGGGAAGGAGAAACCGCCGACGGTCCGCAAAGCGAGCCCTTCCCCAAGGAGAGTTCACATGAAAGACGTTCAGAATCAACAAGATGGGCGCGGCGTCGCCATTCAGCGCGTGGGCGTGAAGGACGTGCACTTTCCGTTCCAGGTCCGCGAAAAAGACAACGGCTTCCAGTCCGTGCTGGGGCAGGCTCGCCTCTCCGTCGATCTTCCGCACCATTTCAAAGGCACGCACCTGTCGCGCTTCATCGAGATCCTGCTGGAATGGAGCCGCAAGCCGGTTTCAACCCATGAAGTCGAGGACATCCTGCGCGCCACCCGCACCCGCCTCGACGCCGAGCGCGCGCACCTGGACCTGCGCTTCAAGTATTTCGTCGAGAAGGTGGCGCCGGTCAGCAAGGTGCCGCAATTGATGGACTACGACGTGGAATTTTCCGGGGATATGGACGGCGAGGTCTCTACCACGATGGTGGCCGTCGAGGTGCCCATTACCACGCTGTGCCCGTGCTCGAAGGAGATTTCGAAATACGGCGCCCACAACCAGCGCAGCGTGGTGCGCGTGCAGGTCCGCTTCGCCGCGGGCCGCTTCATCTGGATCGAGGGTCTCATCCGCGCGGTTGAGGGGCTCGGCTCCTGCGAGCTGTTCCCGCTGCTCAAGCGCGAGGACGAAAAATACGTCACCGAGCGCGCCTACGAAAATCCCAAGTTCGTCGAGGACGTGCTTCGCGACACCGTCCTCATGCTGCGTGGCGACGACCGCGTGGACTGGTTCGAGGCCTCTTGCGAGTCTTTCGAGTCCATCCACAATCACAACGCGTTTGCGTGGCAGGTCGAGGATCTGGCCGCCCAGCGTTCCGAGTGGGGGGTCGGGGGGGCGCTGGAAGCGACTCCCCCCCGACCAGATCCACGGCGGCCCGTGGAGACCGTCGGGACCTCGACCAACTGACGCAACCGCTTGAGAGGGCAAGGGGCAGCTCACTTTAACGCTGCTCGCCGCAGGTGCTGGCCCCGCTGCTGGAGGACAGCGCAAGACCCCGCCGTCAGGCTTTGAAGCTCATGCTCCCTCGCACTCCGTCTCGGCCGGCGCGGTGACGCGGACGATCTCGTCGCGCGCGAACCCGCTGAAGGGCGCGAAGCCGCCGTCCTCGTCCTCGCGCTGCACGCCGTCTTCGGCCGCGGTGCACTGGCCGATGCGCGCCGCGGCAATGTTCGCGTCCATGCAGGCGCGCACGTAGCCTTCCACGTCCTCCTCGGGCATGGCCAGGAGGAGCGCCCCGCTGCTCAGCATCCCCCACGGGTCGACGCCGAGCGCGGCGCTGATGTCGCGCGTCTCGGGGAGGATGGGCACCTGATCGCCGTAGATTTTCAGGCCCACGTTGGCTGCCTTCGCCAACTCGTGCAGCGCGGTGGCGATGCCGCCTTCGGTGGGATCGTGCATGGCGTGCGGACGAAAGCCCCTCGTGGCGATGCGCGCGGCTTGCAGAATGCTGATGCCGGGCCTGTTGAGCAGCTCGGCCGCCGCAACCACGGTAGCCTCACCGATGCCTCTGGCGCGCAGCATGGCGGCGTGATCGCGAGCCAGGATGGCGGTCCCCTCGACGCCGGCCGGACCGGCTAGCACGACCGCGTCGCCGGGCCGCGCGCCGTGCGTGGAGGTGAGGCGGAAGGTGGTGATCTCGCCGAGCATGGTGCCGATGGCGATGGGACGGTCGATACCCGGCGTGACCTCCGTGTGGCCCCCGATGAGTTGCGCGCCGATCTCCTTGCAGGCCTCCTCGACCTGCGAGAACACGCGCAGGATGTTGTCCCGCGTGGCGTGGGCCGGCGACATCAGCAGCGTGAACAGGAACCACAGGGGCTCCGCGCCGCGGGTGGCCACGTCGTTGGCGTTGACGTGCACCACGTACCAGCCGAGGCGATCGGTGGCGGCGGTGACCGGGTCCATCGCGGCCACCAGGCACGGAAGTGAAGTGAGGACCGCGGCGGCGTCCTCGCCCATCTCCGGGCCGGTCAGGACTCGGCGCGACAGCGGGCCGAAGCGGCCCAGCACTTCTTGCATGAAGTCGGCGGGGAGCTTGCCGACGGGAAATCTTCCGTTGATCATGGCGTCACTTTCCAGCGGCTTTGGGCGCTGCAATCTTGGGCACTTTAACCTGCATGGTGACCGATTGGCCGACCTCCAGCCGGGTGCCGGCGGCCGGCTGCTGCGACACGATATAGCCGGGGTCGCCTTCCGCGGTGACCTCGAGCACGCTCAGCTTTACGCCGGCCTTGCTTGCCGCCGCATACGCCTCGACCAGGTTGCGCCCCTCCAGGGCGGGGATCTGGATCTTGTCGCGGACCATCACCGACACCACCCCGGTGACCAATCCGCCCGGACCGGGGTCCTGCGCGAAAATCAGGTTCTTTTCCTGGTCCTCGCCCTCCTGGACGTGCAGGCCAAGGTTGAGTTTTTCGAGCCGATCACGCGCGTCCTTCACTGCCATGCCGATCAGGCTGGGGGCGCGATCGAGCTGCGGGGTGGACATCACCACGCGGATGAGGTTCGTGCCGGGATCCACCAGCGCGCCGCTGGGCGGAATCTGGGAGATTACCGCCGGAACCTTTTTGCTTCCGACTTCGGCGAGGAAGGGCGTGCCGCTGATGACCGCGCGCGACTCCTGGCCCGCCTTCTCTATCGAAAAGCCGTTGTTTCCGGCCACGATGGCCGCCTTCTCAAACGACATGGAATAGAGGAACGGCACCTTGCGCATCTTCCACCCGGAGCTGGTCTGGATACTCACGGAATCGCCCCGCAGGATCTGCGTCTTGGGCGCCGGGTCCTGCTCGACCACCGTGCCCGTTTTCTGTTTCCCATCGGGTTTCTGGCCCTGATCCTGAAATTGCAGGCTGGCGCGCTCGATGGCCGCTTGCGCCTCGGAACGGGTGAGCCCGATCACCTTTGGCACCGGCACCAGATCGGCGCCGCCCGGGACCGACAAGATCAAGGTGCCCTTCGGCTTGAGCCGGTCTCCGGCCAGCGGCTCCTGGTTGCTCACGAGGCCGGGCTGGCCCGCTTCGACCTTGAGATTCTCCCGCTTCACGGTGAAGGGCACTTTCCGCGCCTTCTCCAGCGCCTGCGCGTACGACATCCCCACGTACTGAGGCACCACCACCGTGTCGCGGATGCGGTAATACCAGTACGCGGTGGCGACGCCGATCACGATGAACAGGACGCCGCTTCCGATGACGCCGAAGGATACCTCGCCCCGTCGGCGGCCTCGTCTCATCCCTGTGCCGTGGGCATGGCCGGCGTGTTGAAGGCGAATCCCACGCCGCCCCGCGCGTCCACCCCGATCAGGCCGCACTCGACCCCGTGCCCGGTGGCTTCCTCGACGGCCCGCGCCACGGCTTCCCGGGCCGTTCCCTCTCGCATGTACGAAACCGCGCGCTGGGCGAGGCACAGCTTGATGATCCCCTCCCCGTGCCCGGTCGACGACACTGCGCCGTGCTCGGTGGCGTAGGTGCCAGCTCCGATGATCGGGGTGTCGCCCACCCGGCCCGGCAGCTTGAACCAGATGCCGCCGGTGCTTGTCCCGGCGGCAAGCGCGCCCTGATCGTCGACGGCCACCGCGCCCACCGTGCTGTACAGCTTCTCCTCGGCGCCCAGATAGCGGGCGGCGTACTGGGAGATGCGCTTCCAGTGCTCAAGCTCGTCGGCGGACAGGTCGCCGGCCTCCATCAGCGCGCGCACTTCTTTCCAGCGGGCGCGGCGCTCCGGCGTGACCGGGTCGTACGACTCCACCCCCAGGATCTGCGCGAAGTGCTCGGCGCCCGCCCCCACCAGGAGCACGTGATCGGTGACTTCCATGACCGAGCGCGCCAGGTCGATGGGATGGCGGATGCCGCGCACCGCCGCGACCGCGCCGCACTCCAGGTCGGAGCGCATGAGCGAGGCGTCCATCTCCACGTCGCCGTAAAGCGTGAGCACCGAGCCCGTCCCGGCGTTGAACACCGGGTTGTCTTCCAGCGCGCGCACCGCCGCGGCCACCGCGTCCACCGCGCTGCCCCCCTGGTGGAGGACGGACAGCCCGGCGTCGGCCGCCTGCCGCGCGCCGTGGTTCTTGCTTGCCTCCTGCTCGGGAGTGACGTTGCCGCAGCCGCCGTGGACGATGAGTGCGCTCAAATGCTGGCCTCCACGTGAGTTTGAGGGGATGGCGGTTCCACTCACCCCTTGAGCCCTCCTTCGGAGGAAGGGATGGACTCCGGCGCGGGGTATATTCCCCTTGGCTTTTTAGCGTGGCAAAAGATGGAGACAGACCGCGCACACTAACCAGGAATCGAGGGTGGCGTCGGCTGTGCCGACCCCTGGCATGAGAATCGGCATTTATACGGAAATCTACAAGCCTGTCCTGAACGGGGTCGTCGTCTCGGTGGAGTCTTTCCGCGCGCACCTGGAGGAACTGGGCCATGAGGTGTACATCTTCACGCCCTCGTTCATGCAGTACAGCGATCCCCGCGTGCTGCCGTTCCACTCGCTTCCGCTGCCGACCCGCACGCAGTACCGCCTGACCACGCCGTTCCGCATCGACGGCCGCTCGCCCAAGCTTGACGTGGTGCACGCGCAGTGCCCCTTCGCGACGGGACTCCTGGCCTATCACCACGCCCGCAACGCCCGCATCCCGTTGATTTTTACCTATCACACGCGACTGGTGGACTACAGCCACTACCTGCCGCTCCCGGCGGAGGTCGGCCAACGCTACCTGCGCTGGGTGAGCCGCACCTATTCCAACATGTGCGACCGCGTCGTGGTGCCCACCCAGCCCATTCGCGAGTTGCTGGAGTCGTACGACATCCGCAAGCCGATCGACGTGATTCCAACCCCGGTGCGCCTCGCCGCGTCCTCGCCGGAGGCGGCCGCCGCGGTGCGCGCCCGTTTCGGCATCCCCGCCGGCGCGCGCGTGCTGCTCAACGTGGGGCGGCTCGCCCAGGAGAAGAACCTCGAGATGCTCCTGGACGCCTTCGCGCGCGCCTGCGTGTCCGGCGAGCATCTCATCCTGGTTGGGGACGGCCCCATCCGCGGAGCCCTGGAGGATCGCGCCCAGGCGCTCAAGGTGGCGGATCGCGTCCACCTGGCCGGCTTCGTGGAGCGCGACCAGATCACGAATTTCTACGCCGCCGCCGATCTCTTCGCGTTTACGTCGCTGACCGAGACGCAAGGGCTGGTGCTCGACGAGGCGCTTGGGGCCGGCCTCCCCCTGCTCGCCGTGGCGCGCGGCGGACCTGCCGAGGTTCTCGCCTCCACTCGCGCCGGGGTGCCGGTGCTTCCTTCGGCCGTGATGCTGGACGGCTACAGCACGGCGCTGCGCGAGATCCTGGAGACGCCGGGCCGCCTGGAGGGCTTGCAGAGGCTGGCCCGCCATCATCCGGTCGGGGGCCGCGACGCCGTGCAGCGTCTGCTGGGCGTGTACCAGTCCGCCCAGCAGCAGCTCCACGGGCGCCGCCGCCCGGTTCCTCGCTCGCGCGTTTCGTGATCGCGCGTTGAGAACACCCCGGTGAGCCACCGAGTGCGCTCGGCCCGCACCGCGGAGCAGGCGCGCCGCCGCCGTCTCGGGCAGTTCTTCACGCCCGATGCGGTCGCGGATTTCGCCGTGCGCGTGCTGGAGCCGCATATCGCCCTGGGCGCCGAAGGCGACTCTCCCCGGGTCAGATCCTCGAATGGCGTGCGCATCGTAGATCCCGCCGCGGGTGACGGCGTCTTCTTGCGGGCCGCGCGTCGCTTGCTCGGGGATCGCGTAGCGGACTCCGTCGGCCTCGACATCGACCGTGCCGCCGCGGATTGCGGCGCCGACGCGGGCGTTCGCCTGGGCCATGGCCTGTTAGAGGATCTGGGAGTGTTCGACGTGGCCCTGGGCAACCCGCCGTACGCCGCGGACGGGATGCGCTGCCTGTCCGGCCTGGCCGACGGCAACCGATCCGAGGACGCCTGGCGCCTCGCCGCGCACGTTCTCGGACAGAGCGTGCTGTGGCGCCACCGAGTGGGCTGCGAAGCCCCGCTTGAGGATCTTCGCGCGCGCCGCATGACCCGCGCTCTTGCCGCTGAGCTACACCGCGCGGCCCGTTTTCCCATCGAGATCCTCTTCGTGGAGCGCTTCGTGTCGCTGCTCAAGCCCGGCGGGTGGATGGCCGTCGTGCTTCCCGAAGGTCTGCTGGCCAACGCGCGCTGGGCCTTCGTGCGCGACTGGCTGGAAGCCTCGGGCCGGCTGCACGCCGTGTTCGGGCTTCCCCGGCTGTTTGCCCGGGCCGGCGCCACCGCGCGCACGGCGCTGGTAGTGTATCGCAGGTCGTTTCCAGCCAACGGGGCCCTGGATCAGAGCACCCGGGGCCCGGTGTTGATGGCCGACGCCGGCGCCGAGTGGCTGGGCGCGCGCCGCCCGGTGAACGATTACCTGGCCGACGTGCTGCGCGGCTCGGCCACGATCTGCGTGTCCGCGGACGCCCTGCGCGGGCAGCGCTGGGACCCGCAGTTCTGGAATCCCCGCCACGCCAATCCCCTGGACGGGCTGGCGCGCGGCACGGTCGGGCTGGGCGACTTCATCGAGGACATCACCTACGGGCCCATCGTGACGCGCCGCTTTCCCCGCGAATTTCCCGGGGACGTGCCCGTCGTGAGCCAGCCCCAATTCGAGGACTCGGGGATCAACCTGGCCCACGCCGCGCGCGTGGAATCCGACGGGATATTCGATCCGCCGCGCAGCCGGGCGCGGGCCGGGGACCTGCTGTTTCCCCGCTCCGGGGTCGGGACGCTGGGCCGCAACCGCCTCGCGGTGTACGACGGGGACGTTGCGGTGAACGTCGGCTGCTTCGTGGACCGCATCCGCCTCTGCGGGGTGAACCCGTGGTTCGTGTGGGTTTTTCTGCGGACGCGCTTCGGCTGGGGGCAGATCCGCCGGGTCATTCACGGGGTGGGAATGCCGAATATCTCGTTCGACGAGATTCGCGCGCTGCGCATCCCACTGGTGCCGGCGGACGAGCAGGCCGCGGTGGAGACCGCCTGGCGCGCCCGCGTGGCGCCGCTGCACGAGGCGCTGGTAAGGGCCTGCGCGCGCCGCGAAAAAGAAGCGCCCCTGCGCGCGAAGGCGGCAGAGGCGTTTCTCGGGCTGGTGCGGGAGCTGGAGGGTCGGCTTACGTAGGCGTCTCGTTGGGCGCGCCGTTCCCCTTGCTCATGGCCAGCGACGGCACGTTTTTCACCAGGTCCTCGAACTTGAGGCCGGTGAGCGCCTCAAGCACCGCGGGCAATTGCGCCACCGTCTTCGTCACGTCGCCGGTGAATTTCGAGATGCCCACGCCATCGCCGCCCCCGATCATCACGATGCGCTCGGTTTTGGCCAGCGGCGCGGTGACCGCTCCGGCGATTTCCGGCAGCTTTTCGATGAGCATTTGCAGGATGGCGGCCTCGTTGTACGCGCGCCACGAGTCGGCCTTCTTGGCCATCGCGATACCTTCCGCGACGCCGGTGCGTTCCACCACGTCGGCGTTGGCGAGACCCTGGGCGCGGGCCACGTCAGCCTGCGCGATACCGAGCTGCTTGTTGGCTTCGGCCTGGGCCTTGCCTTCGCGCTCGACGACTTCGGCTTTTGCGAATCCGTTCAGCTTGAGGGCTTCGGACTGGCCTTCGGCGGTGGTCTTCAGCTTGAACTGCTCGGCGTTGGCCAGCGCTTCGATCTCGTAGCGGCGCGCGTCGGCGGGCTTCACGATGGTGGCCTGCAGCTCGCGCTCCTTGCGGATGGTTTCTTTCTCCTGGACTTCGATCTCTTTCTCTTTCTGGATGATCTGGATCTGGACTTCTTCCGCAATGACCTGCTGCTGCGTGCGGTTCTTCTGCAGCTCGTAGGCGAGGTCGGCCTCGGCCTCCTTGGCCTTGGACGACTTGTTGTAGTCGGCTTGCTGCATGCGGAAGTCGCGATCTTTCTCGGCGATCTTCGTCCTGGCGTCGATCTTGGCGATCTCGGCCTCCTGGTTGGCCAACGCGGCCGCCTTCTGGGCGTCGCGGGCGGCTTCGGCTTCGGCGATGGCCGCCTTCTTCTTGATCTCGGCGGTCTGCGGCTTGCCCAGCGCCGAGAGATATCCCTGGGTGTCGCGGATGTCCTTGATGGAGAACGAGTCGATGCCAAATCCCATGTTGGAGAGGTCTTGCAAGGACACGCGGGTCACCGTCTGGGCGAACTCGTCGCGCGCGGTGATGATGTTCTCCACGCTCATCTGGCCGAGGATGGCGCGCGTGTGTCCTTCCAGCGTCTGCTTGAGCACTTCGCGGATCTCTTGCGACGACTTGGACAGGAAGCGCTCGACCGCGGTCTGGATGGCCTCCTCGTCGTTCTTCACCTTCACCTGCGCCACCGCGTCCACGATGATGGGCACGCCGTGCAGGGTGTACACCTCGGGCGTCACGATCTCGATGGTGACGTTTTCCAGCGAGAAGCGATCGACTTTTTCGGTGAAGGGATTGATCAGCGAGCCGCCGCCTCGCACGAGGCGCATGCCGCGGTTACCGCCGGAGATGACCAGCACTTCGTTGGGGCCGGCCGTGCGGTAGAGCCGGCTGTAAATCGAGATGAGGATGAAAACAACGAAGAGGATGCCGGCGAGGCCCCCCACCGTCCAGATGGCCGCTTGTATCAGGTCCATGGTGATTGCTCCTACGAGTTAGTCGTTTTTTTCGTTTCGGGCTCCGGCAGACTTACGATGGCCACGCTCCCCACAAAGCGCTCAACCTTCACCAGCGCGCCATTCTTGATCTCGCTGCCATCGCTCGAGCGCGCCACCGCCGTTTGCCGACCGGACGGGGTAGAGTAGGCGATCTGTCCGACCGAAGTGGATGAAATGGGCGCGATGATTTCGGCCTCGATCCCACTGAGCTGAGACGAGCGGCCTACCGTGTTTCCCTGGGCCTTGATGAAAATGGTCAGAAACATCCACGTGACCAGCGCGTTCAGCAGCAAGGCGAGTCCGGTCGACCAGAATACGGAGTTCAACGGGGCCATCTGCAGCGCGTGCAGCGTGATGAGGCCAAACGCGCCGATGCCGGTGAGAAAAGTGGACAGGCCAAGAGGGCTGAGAAAGCTCAGGTGGAGCCCGCCGCCATCCGCGCCCGCATCCGCTCCGTGGTGCCCGCCGCCATCGAGAATAGAATGGCCCATGTCGGCCACCGAGCCAAGCACAAAACTCGCCAGAATGTACCCGCCTCCGCCAACCAGGCAGATGAGGTACACCAGGTTCAAGTTCCACTGGCCGATGGTGCCGGCGAGGTCAATGGCGAGCGTCAAAGAGGTCCCCCCAGGGGTCCGATTCCAAGGGGGACTTTTCAGAAACCCCGCCTAAAGTCCTGCAACGTGCGTGCTGACGGGGTTTTGCGTGCGGTCAAGGCGGAGCGGTGGGTCAGCCGGGTCCTGCTCATCGCCGTCGCGTTCGGCGCGCTCGGCCTGTTTGTGACCCTGGTGCACGGGATCGCAATGGTGCTCTTCCCGCTCCAGATCGATTACGCGGAAGGCGTCTGCCTGCAACTCGCCGACACCATCGCGCGCGGCCAGGCATTGTATCGCGATCCGAGCCAGTATCCCTGGCTGGTGAGTCCGTACACGCCGCTCTATTTGTGGACGTCCGCGATGCTGGGCAAGGGATTTTTCGCGGGGCGCCTCATCTCACTGGTGGCCGCGCTGGGCTGCGCGGCGCTGGTGGCCTTCGCGACCTGGCGGCGCGGGCATGCGGCGGCTCCCGCGGCGGCACTCACGGTTTTCGTGTGCAGCGCGTTGTTTACCCAGTGGTCGTCCTATTACCGGGTGGATTTTCTGGGCCTGTTCTGGGAGCTGGCCGGGCTGGTGATGGTGGAGCGCTGCCTCCTGGAGAAGCGCTCGATCCGGTCGGCGAACTCCGTCGGGAATACGGAGCCTCACGGGGATTCCGCTCAGCACGGGTCCGACCTCAAGGTGGTGGCGGCAGCGGCCGTACTTTTCACGCTGGCCTTCTACACCAAGCAGACGTTCGTGCTGGGGCTGGTCGCCTCGGTCGGCACGCTGTGGTTCGTGTCGCGCCGCGACGCAATTGCGCTGGCCGGGGCCAGCGCGGTGCTGCTGGCGATCCCCTACGCGCTCATCGATTACGCCAGCGGCGGCTACCTCTACAACCTGTTCTTTCGTTACAACGCCGTGCCGTGGAGCGCGTCGTATGCGTGGCTCTGGGTGTCCGGCTACCTGCGCACGGTGGCCGCGGGGATCTTGCTGGCACTCTGGTGGCACCTGACGCGCCGCTCGGTGTGGTCGGTGTATTTCTTCCTGGCGGTGCTCACCTTGATTGGAGTGGGCCGCACCGGATCCTACTACAACCACTTTCTCCCCTTCCACGCGGCCATGGCGATCGGCGCGGGTCTCGCGATCGGCGCGCTGCTGGGGCCGGAGATCCGCCCTCGGGAGAAAACCTTTTCTTACGGCGTGGTGATGGGCTGCGTTCTGCTGCTGGTACAGGTGGCCCTGGGCTTCTACCAGCCGCTGCGTCCCACCCTGGAAGCGCCCGCGAAGACGCTCACCGCCGAAGTCCCCGAGTTGCTGGGCGGCCGCTTCGAAGACCGCCTCAACCGCTTGCGCGGGGACGTCGGCACGGTGGCGCGCGATCTGAGCCAGTACCCGGGGCCGGTCTTCGCGGAAAATCTCGGGCTGCCGGTGCTGATCGGCCGCCCTTCCATCGGGTGCGATCCCATCACGCTGTTCACCCTTGCCGAGATTGGCCTGTGGGACGAAAAACCGCTCATCAAGATGATTGAGAAGCGCGAAATCGCCGTCATCACGCTGCAACGCCTCACGCCGGACAATCCCCGCGTGCCCCCGCGCATCCTGGCGCGCATTTTGCAGCACTACGAGCCGAAGTTCAAGATCTTCGACGACACGGTGCTGTTCCCCAAAGCCCCCGCAGTCGGGCCCAGCAATTGACCCGACGCCCCCGCAGTCGGGCCCAGCAATGAACCTGACGCCCCCGCAGTCGGGCCCCGGGTGGGCGGCGCGCTGGAAAACAAAAGGCCCCCGCCGCGGAGACGGCGAGGGCGCTTCGGGGATGGGCGCCGGGCGGCTTTATTCCGGTGCTTCCACCGGCTCGGGCTCGGAGGGCGGCTGTGTGTCCGTCTCCGCGGTCCCGAAGAGCTCCTCGGCCTCGCGCAAGTTGCGCGGGACCCCTTCGAAGGGGTCCGGGTACAGGGGGGAGATGCCGCTGTAGCGGCACTGGCGGTTGGCCTGGTAGCAGGGCACGATATTCTCGCAGTAGACCATGCCTTCGGGGCCCTTGTGGTGCGGGCCCTTGTAGTCTTCGTACTCGATCAGCACCGTGATGCGCTGGCGAATGATGCGGCAAAAACGCTCTTCCGGCAGCAGCGCCTTCTGGCGCAGCTGGGCCTCGACCCGCCTCTGCTGCTGGGCGATTCTGGCCATTCGGGTGACTCCTCTTGATTCTCTCTTGGCGATCCTGGCAGGCCAGGATCGGTTGCCTCCCCCGCCCGCCAAACGGTCACGCCCGGTGTTGTCAGGTCGGCAAGGTTCTCGGACTGCCTTTATCAGATCTTTGTTCCGCGAGGTCCCTCACCGGGGATATCGGCTCCTGCCGGCCTTGAATTCATTATACGGGACAAAAATCGCGTTTGTAAAGGAACGACGCCGCTCTAACACATGGAATACCCACAAGCGTGGCACTTCTGGCAGCCTTCCTCAAAAACCAGGGTCGCGTGCCCGCAGTCCGGGCACAGGTCGCCGGTGACATCTGGGATGGCCGGCGCTTCATCTTCCATCCCGATGTGCTCGGCGAGCGCCTGCGCGATGGCGTCCGGCAGCGAGCGCACGCGCCGCGGCCCGAACCCCGCGTGGCGCGCTCCCCCGATGCCGATGAGCTGGCGCACGATCTCCTCGACCCGAGCCCGCGCCGGAATCGGCGAAGGCATGCGCAGGGTGAGTGACAGCAGCCGTCCCAGCGCTTCGGACACCGCGGCGATGTCGCTGCCCGCCTTGCCCACGTTGCAGAACACTTCGAAGGGCTCGCCTTTCGCGTTGTCGTTCACGGTGACGAACACGGTCCCCACCGGCGACTCCACCCGGTAGGTTGCCCCCCGCACGCGGCGCGGGCGCGGCTCCACGCGGGCCGTCCCCGCTCCCGCATAAAGGACCTGCTGGCCCTTGGAACCCTCGCGAAACACCGTGATTCCCATACATCCCAGCTCGTCGGCGAGGCGGTAGGCGCGCCCCACGTCGTCCCTGGTTGCGGAGGCGGGCAGGTTGATGGTCTTGGAAACGCCGTTGTCGCAGTGCTTCTGGAACGCCGCCTGCATGCGCACGTGCCACTGCGGGGCGATCTCGTGCGCGGTGGCCAGCACGGCGCGCAGCCGCTCGGGGACGTCGGCGCGCGCCCCCACCGTGCCCTGCTCGGCCACGTGCGCCATCAGCGCGTCGGAGAACATCCCCGCCTCGCGCAGCACCTGCTCGACCGCCGGGGACGCCACTTCAAGCCGCCGCTCGTCGACCACGTGCTGGAAGGCGAGCGCGAACAGCGGCTCGATGCCGCTCGAGCACCCGGCGATCAACGAGATCGTGCCGGTGGGGGCCACCGTGGTGACGGCGGCGTTGCGCAGTGGCGGCCCGTCGCGGTAGATGCTGCGCGCAAAATTGGGAAACCCCCCGCGCTCCTTTGCCAAACGCGCGGACGCCTCGTGCCCCGCGCGTGAGATGAAAGCCATGATCTGGTCGGCCAGGGCCAACGCTTCCTCGCTGGCGTACGGGATGCGCAGCTTCAACAGGAGGTCCGCCCAGCCCATCACGCCCAGCCCGATGCGTCGGTTGGCGTGCACGGTGTCGTCGATCTCAGGCAGGGGATAGGGGTTCGCCTCAATGACGTCGTCGAGCATTCGCACGGCCAGTCCCACGGCCTGCTCGAGGCGCGGCCAGTCGACCTCGTCGCCCGCGGCAAACGCGGCAAGGTTGATGCTGCCGAGGTTGCACGCGTCGTTGGGCAATAGATTCTGTTCGCCGCAGGGGTTGCAAGCCTCGATGCGGCCCAGGTCCGGGGTGGGATTGGCGCGGCTGCGGTTGACGCGGTCGATGAAAATGAGGCCCGGGTCGCCGCTGGCCCATGCCGCCGCCACCATCTTGTCGAACACCTCGCGCGCGCTGCGGGTGCCCACCACCGTGGCCTTGTGATCCACGAGATCGTACGTGCCGTCGTCGCGGACCGCTTGCATGAACGCGTCGCTGACGGCCACCGAAATATTGAAGTTGGCGATGCCGCCGTCCAGCTTGCAGGTGATGAACTCCTCGATGTCCGGGTGGTCGACGCGCAGGATTCCCATGTTGGCGCCGCGCCGCGTTCCGCCTTGCTTGACCGCTTCGGTGGCCGCGTTGAACACGCGCAGAAAGCTGACCGGCCCGCTGGCCTTGCCGCCGGTGGACTCCACCGCGGCGTCCTTCGCGCGCAGGCGTGAGAACGCAAAGCCTGTCCCGCCGCCGCTCTTGTGGATGATGGCGGCCTTTTTCACGGCGTCGAAGATGCCCTCCATGGTGTCTTCCACGGGCAGCACGTAGCACGCGGAATATTGCAGGCCGTTGTCCTTGCCCGCGTTCATCAGCGTCGGAGAGTTGGGCAGGAAGGCGCGCGACACCATCAGGCCGTGAAACGCCTCTGCCACCTCGCGCAGGGCGGCGTCGCTGAGGCCCCATTGGCGCTCCACTCCGGCCAGCGTCACCGCCACGCGCCAGAACAGATCCTCGGGAGTCTCCACCTCGCCGGAGGGACGCCGCCACAGGTAGCGCTCGCGCAGCACGCGCAGGGCCGCCTCGCTCCACTCGCCGCGCTTCTGGGGCCGCGGCCACGCCTGCTCATCGTGAATCAGCATGCACCCATGCTACCACATCGTGACCTGTATAAACAACATCTTGTGTCAGGAGCATTCCCATCCACTAGATATTGTGTAAATGTGGACAACTCTGTGGGTAACTCCGCGGGGCATGAAAAAAGCCCCGCTTGCGCGAGGCTTTTGCCCTGAAATCCACCTGGGCTAACGATTGTGGTACACCATTCGGTAGCACCCGGTGGGCTCGATCTTCACGAAGATGCCCGGCCGAACCGGGAGCACCGAGATGCGGTTGGTGTAGCCCAGGTCGGCCATGTTCACGCGGTAGTTCGCCCGCTGCTCGATCATCGAGATCTGGGCTTCGAGGCTCAAGGTGACGCGGTCGCGCAGCCAGGGGGACTTGAAGTCGACGCCGAGGAGGGCCTGGACGTCCTGGACAGATTCCTGGGCGAGGCCCGCGCTTACCTGCCCGATGCCGCCGCCGGACGGGCCGGCCGTTCCGGTCTGCGTGGATGTGAGCTGGACGGCGTCGCGGCCCCGGCGGGCGCGGATTTGCTCGATCCGATCCTTGTCTTCGGCCATCAGGGAGACCTCCGGCGTTTGTTAAAACTTTATCTCTGGGCGGGCGCAAACAGGCGCAAAAACTCAAGTTAAGTATAGCACGCGGCTGTCGCGCAGCATGTTAACACCATGTAACCAAAATGTAAACACGCTCTTTCTATCACGTGCCCGAAGCCGCCCGTCAAGCCGCTCCGGGCGATGGTGAAGATCCCTTAACCGATATCCAGCCGGCGATGGCTTCGTACAGCGTGGCGCGCTCGGTTTCGTTGAGCACCTCGTGGAACCAGCCGGACCGCCGATCCAGCGTCTTGTCCGCGCATGCCAGCCGCTGGAACAGCGCCAGCGACGCTTCCGGCGCGGCCACCAGGTCTCTGTCGCCCACCACCAGCAGCAGCGGCACCTCGAGCGCGGCGATCTCGCTTGCCCGTTGCTGCGCCGCGGTGATCTCCACGAACCAGTGCGCGTTGGCGTTCTGGAGGATCATCGTGTCGGCCTCGTGCGCCTTCAAAATCTCCGGATCGTGGCTGAGAAGCTTGCGGTCGAGCCCTGCCGGCAGCGACATCATCGGCAGCCGGTTGCCCAGGAAGTTGGCCACCGCGATCTTCCAGCCCGGCACCTTGAGCGCGTTCTCCAGGTAGGGATTGGTCAGGATCAGCCCGTTGAGGCGCGGTTTGCGCTGGGCCGCGAAGGCCAGCGCCACCAGCCCGCCCATGCTTTGTCCCAGCAGGAAGCGCGGCCCCTCGCCGAGCCCGTCGAGCACCGTCCCCACGTCATCGAGATAGTCCTCGAAGCGCCCCACGAAGCCGCGCGGACCCGCCGAGCGGCCGTGGCCGCGATGGTCGAAGGCGGTCACTTCGATCCCCTGGCCGGTGAGGTACTGCGCGAACTCGTCGTAGCGCCCGGCGTGCTCCAGGTAGCCGTGCACGATCAGCAGCCGCGCCGCCGGGTTGGCGCAGGGCCATCGGTAGGTCTGCATCTCGTGGCCGGACGCGGTTTTCTTTTTCTCCTCCAGGCGCACCATCATCTTGCTTGAACCTCCCCTTTGAGCATGCGGCCGCGCCACAGCACGCGCGCCGCACCGCTCAGCCGCGGCGCGATGGCCTCGTGGATGGCGTGCGCGGCGTCCAGCGCTTGCGGGCTGTCCACCTTGTTGAGCAGCAGGGTGCAGCCCGCTGGCAAGTAACCCGGCTGCTCGAAAATCGCGCGGGCCAGTGCGGGCGCGTCGAGAACGTCCTCGTCGTCGAGCCCCAGCAGGGACCAGAGCCGCTCCGCGCGATGCACCAGCGGACTGTGGCGGCCGGTGCCCAGCGCGTCCACCCCGATCAGCACCACCACGTGATCGGCGCCGCGCGGCACGACCGGCTCCTGATCGCGATATCCCTTCACCGAGGCCCCGCGCGAGCCGTCCGCTTCGATAACCACCAGATCGGCCACCCGTGCGGCGATCACCGCTTCCAGGACGTCGCGCGGCGGGCCCACCAACTTGCGGCCGTCGTCGGCGACCCGTCCCAGAATCAACGGCGCGGGCCCCAGCGCCGCGGCAACCTCGTCCACTGATCGCGGGTCGAGGCAGCGTTCCGGCACTCGCATCTTCGTGGTCGTGGTCAATACCGTGCGTCCCGCGGATCGGGCCAGCGCTTCCGCGCAGGTGGTCTTGCCGCCGCTGCCGGTGAACGCCACCGTGTCGCCACGCCGTAGCCCGAGCACCCGGGCCAGCGGAGAATCAAACATGGTGCCCGGCATTCTTCCTCGGAGGGGAATCCCCCTTGGGCCGCGCGAAGGGCCCCGCATGAGCAGCCTTGGACTTGACGAGATCTCCACCGCCATCCGCACGCGCTTCGACGGCGCCGAGCGCGCCCGGGAGCGCTCCCTGACCCTGCACCGTGAGGCCATCCGCCAGTCGGGACTGGCAATTCGCGCCGTGCACCGCCACGAGTATGAGGAGGCCGAGCGCATGATCGCGCGCGTCGCCGAGCAGATGGCCGAGTTGTACGCGGCGGTGGAGGGATATCCCCAACTGCTGTTCACCGGCTTCGTGCAGGACGCCCAGAAAGAGTACGCCGAGGCCTCCCTCACGCTGGCCCTGGTGCGGGGCCGCGTGCTGCCCTCTCCGGAGACCCTGCGCGTGGAGGACGCCACCTGGCTCAACGGCCTGGGCGAGGCGGTGGGCGAGCTGCGGCGCTATATCCTGGACATGCTGCGGCACGACGACGCCACTCCAGCGGAGGCCCTGCTGGAGCGCATGGACGAGATCTACTACGTGCTCGTCTCGATGGACTATCCCGACGCGCTCACCCGCGGCCTGCGCCGCACTACTGACGTGGCCCGCGGCATCATCGAAAAGACGCGCGGCGACCTCACCAATCACCTGACGGTGGGAAAGATGGAGCGCCACCTCACGGCGCTGGGCAAGCGGCTCGACGCGGGCTAGTGCTGGGCTAGTTCCGATCCTCGTACGCCTTGTAGCGGGTGGCCCAGTCGTGGCCGATCACGACGGTGACGTCTGATCTGGTGTCCTTCGGATCGAAGTACACCTTGATCTGCCCGAAGAACGTCTTCTCGATGCCGCGGCAGGTGTCGTCGTTGTCGTCGTGGTGGGTGATCATGTGGGATTCCGGCTCGACCGGATTGACCGCGTCGCCCACGTTCACCACGTTGTAGCCGCGGTCGCGGAAGATGTTGGCGAGCCGCTCGGCGGCGCCGGGGATGTCGCTGCCGTTGAGGATCTCCACCTTGATGTCCTCAGGCTCCTGGACCTTCAGCCCGAGCAGCATGCGCGACACCAGCCGCTGCTTCTCGTGCTCGTCGGGCTCGATGAACGAGATGCCGTCGTAGTCGACGTCCGCGCCGTCCACCTTGGCGGCGACCATGTTCTTGCGGTTGAAATTCTTGTAGGTGGCCGCGATGTCGAGGATCTCGCCGAAGGACAGCGTGGTGTCGATGTTCTCCTTGATCGCGCGGGCCATCTCGCGCACATTGTTGGGCGTGAGGTTCTGCGGCTTGCGCAGCTCTTTCATCAAGGCGTCGAGGAACTGCTGCTGGCGGCGGATGCGGCCGCGGTCGCCTTCCTCGTCGTGGCGGAAGCGCACGAACCCGACGGCCTGCTCGCCGTTGAGACGGCGGACGCCCTGCTTCAGGTGGATGTGCAGGTTGCCCCAGTTGTCGTCGTAGTCCATGTCCTTGTCGATGGTGACGGTGACGCCGCCGATGGCGTCCACCAGCCGAGAAGCCGCGTACTCCTTGATGACAATGGTGTGGTCCATCGGCACGCCGAGCAGGTGCTCAACCGTGGCCCGCGACAACTGCAGATCACCCATCTCCTTCATCGAGAAGGCGGCGTTGATCTTGTCGAAGCCGTGCCCGGGGATCTCGGCGCGCACGTCCCGCGGAATGGAGAGCACGTTCAGCGAGTGCGCCTCGCGGTCCACGCTGATCACGAATATGGTGTCGGAGCGCGCCCACTTGGTGTAGCGGATGCCCTGCCGCGTCGTGTTGTAGTCCACGCCCAGGCAGAGGATGTTGAGCCGCGCCTTGTCGCGGAAGGCCACCGAGCCGGGATTCTGCCACACGTTGTAGATCTGCTTGATCGGGTTCTCGCCCTCGGGATAGCGGATCCCCACGATGTAATAGAAGCCGGCGGCCAGGATGCACACGGCCAGGACAAACACGGTAAAACAGAAGACGACCAGCCGCTTCCAGGTGTAGCGGGGTCGTGCCGGCGTGGTCATCAAGTGGTCAGCGGTTGCGTCCATGGTTTCAAGCTACCCGCGCTGAGTGGATCATGGGGGAATCGAAAGGGCCTCCGATGCTCGGCGTATTATAATGGTTCCATTCGCCGTTGACAAGCAAGAATCCCGCGTCCGGCGGCCGGCGCCACATAACCTGGGAAGTGGAGCAACGTGGCTCAACGTCTGAAGAAGCGTCTCGGCCAACACCTGTTGACCGCGCCCGGCTGGCTGGAACGCATCGTTGCCACGGCCGCCGTCCAGCCCGGTGACGGCGTTCTGGAGATTGGCCCCGGGCCCGGCAACCTGACACGCCTGCTCGCCGACGCCGTGGGGCCCACAGGACGCGTGCTGGCCCTGGAGCTCGACACCGACTGGAAGCCGCGCCTCGAGGCCCTGTGCGCGTCGCATCCCCAGGTGAGCGTCCTGTGGTGCGACGCGCTCGAGGCCGACCTGGACATGCTGGACGGCTGGCGCGTGGTGGCCAACATCCCCTATTACATCACGGCGCCGCTCGTGGAGAAATTGCTGGTTGCCCGCGCGCGGTTCACCTCGCTGGCGCTGCTCATGCAGAAGGAAGTGGCGCTGCGCCTGCACGCCCAGCGGGGGCGCGAGGTGGGCGCCATCTCGTACTTCGTGCACTACCACTGCGCCACCGAGGTCGCTCTCACGGTGCCCGCCGAAGCCTTCACGCCGCCGCCGAAAGTGGACTCCGCGCTCCTGCTCTTGCGGCCGCTGGAAGAACGGCCGGTGGCGGTGGCGCCGGAGCGCCTGTTCCCCCTCATTCGCGCGGCCTTCGAAACGCGCCGCAAGATGCTGCGGGGATCGCTGCGCGGCTACGGCGAGGCCATCTTTCGGGACAGCGGGGTCGCCGGAGATCGGCGTCCCGAAGACCTCACGCTCGAAGAGTTCGCGCGCCTCGCGTCGGCGAGCCCGTAAAAGCGGGCGGTAAAACGCTGCGAAGCGGCCGTAAGACTGAGGTGCGCGGGCTGCCTATTCCGGCTTCTTGGCCAGCGAGATCTGCACCAGCCCGGCCGCCTTTGCCTTGTCCATTACGGCCACGACGCGCCCGTAGGGGACGACCGTGTCGCCCATGATGATCACCCGGCTGGTGTCGTGCTTCTCGCGCCGGAGGCGCTGCAGAAAGCCGAGCAGCGAGTCTTCCGTGACGGCCTGGGTGCCCACCGTGATGCCGCCGTCCTTGTTGACGCTCACGATGATGTTGGAGTCGTCATCGGCCTGCACCTGGGTGGTCGCCTTCGGAAGATTGATGTTGAAGCCGTGTTGCATCACGGCGGTGGCCGCGATCATGAAAATGATGAGCAGCACCAGCAGCACGTCCGTGAAGGGCGTGATGTTGATTTCGGCCATCATGTCTTCGTTGCCGTCGCCGGCCTTGACGGCCATGCTAAATCGTCCTCAATTCTTTTCGTCCTTCTTCGTGGCCAGGGCGATCTGGGTGAGGTCGGCGTCCTTGGCCTTGTCCATGATGTCGATAACGGTGCCGTAGGGGACGGTGGCGTCGGCCATGATGATCACCTTATCGGTGTTCTTGGCCCGCTTCAGGCGCGCCAGATACTGCACCAGCTCTTGCTGGGTGAGGCTGCGGCTGCCCACGTACACCGTCTTGTCCCTGGTGATGGAGATGACGATGTTCGAGTTGTTGGCCTCTTCCTCGGTGATGGCCTTGGGAAGGTTGATGTTGAGGCCGTCCTGCATCACGGCGGTGGCCGCGATCATGAAGATGATCAGGAGCACCAGCAGCACGTCCGTGAAGGGCGTGATGTTGATTTCGGCCATCATGTCCTGGTCGCCGTCGCCCGCTTTGACTGCCATCTGGCGCCTCCCTTAGTGCGCGGCCATGGCCGGCATGCCCGGCGGGCGCAGGTCTTCGGGGAAGGCCTGCTTCTCGCGGGACAGGAGGATCATTTCGACGAGCTTGTTGGATGCGATGTGCATCTGGGAGATGGCCAGCTTGCTGCGCCCCTTGAAGTAGTTGAAGGCGACCACCGAAATGATGGCGACGAAGAGTCCGGCGGCGGTGGCGATAAGCGCTTCCGCGACGCCCGCGCTGACAACGGCGGGGTTGGTGGCGCCCTTGGAGGCGATGTCCTCAAACGAGTGGATGATGCCCATGACCGTCCCGAAGAGGCCGATGAACGGGGCGATGACGGCCATGGTGCCGATGATGCCGAGGTTCTTCTCAAGCACGTGCTGCTGCTCGCTGATGGTGGTGCCCATGGCGCCTTCGATGTCAGACTGCTTGCGGTCGTAGCGCATCAGAGCGGCCTCGAAGACGCGGGGAAGGCAGCCCGGGACCTGCTGGCAGAACTCAAGGGCCTTCGACTTCTCCCCTTGTTGCAAGAAATAGGCCATCTGGGCAAGAAGCCACTCGTGGTCGATCATCAGGGACTTCAGCTTGTACCATCGCTCGAACACCACGCCGATCAACAGGATGGAGCAGGCGACAAGGACGTAGAGCGTGGCCCCACCCTGGTTCAGGAAGTTCACGATGGAGACAAAGGGATTCATTGGGCAACTCTCCTCGGGGGCTTTGGTCCGGCCGGATCGCACAAGGACGCGGATTGCGGCGGACTCAGACGGCATCATTATATCAACCCGGATGATGAGGGACAAGACGCAGTTCCTCCGTGGAAAGTTTCCCGCATGCCCAGGATGCGAGGAGATTGGCACGATTGGAAGTATTGGAGGTATAATAGGCTGGAGCTTTCAAGCCGCACCGCCCGGATCGTGCATCCAGCGGCCTCCGGCCCGCTCAGCCTGGTTGGAGGACTCCGAATGCCCCAGCTTTCCGCCCCGATATGGATTGGCATCGGCGTCGCCGTGGCCGTCATCGTTGCGGTCGTGGTGCTGGCCACCCGGCGGCGCGGGGCTCCGCGCGTCGTGAGCGTGACCGAGGAGATCCCGTCCTCGCTCAAGCTGCCCATCAACACGCTCAAGGTCGGCAATTATCGGATCCTTGATCTGTTGAGCGAGAGCCAGTACGCGATGACCTATCGCGGGAAGGCGGCCGACGGCGCGCTCTGCATCATCAAGCTGCCCAGCCGCCTCTGCCTGGCCGATCACGACAACCTCAAGCGCTTCGGCCGCGAGGGGCAGCTCCTGGAATTGCTGCAGCACCCCAACATCATCAAGAAGCTGGACGCCGGCGAGATCAGCGACCAGGGGCTGAAGATCCCTTACCTCGTGCTGGAGTATCACGAGGGGAAGGACCTCGGCGACATCCTGGCCGAGCGCGCGCCCCTGCCGGTGCCCGAGGCGGTGGGCATGATCTCCCAGGTCGCGTCGGCGCTCGACGTGATGCACGCGAAGGGCGTGGTCCACCGCAACCTCTCGCCCGATGCCATCCGCGTGAGCAATGACGGCCAGGTGATCGTGCACAATTTCGGCGTGGCGCGGGCGCTCACCATGGAGACCATCACGCTGCACGGGCAGATCGTGGGCACGGTCGAGTACATCGCGCCCGAGCAGATCTACGGCAAGCAGATCGACGGGCGCGCCGACCTGTACGCGCTCGGCGTCCTGGGCTATCGGATGTTGACCGGCCGCTCGCCGTTCATCTATGCCAGCATCGCGGCCCTGGTCAAGCAGAAGAACGAGAGCGACGGCCCGCATCCCCGCGAGTCCAACGCCGACATCCCCAACGACCTGGACCGCATCGTGTCGCTGCTGATGAGCCGCGACCCGGCGCGGCGGCCGCACCCGGCCGGCATGCTGACCACCCAGCTCGCGGAGATCGGGCAGTGACGCTGGCGGCCGCCGAGGTCGTCGTCTGCCCGTTGTGCAACAGCGCCGAGTTCGTGAAGCGCCGGCTGTTTTTCACCTACTGCGCCAATCCGGCCCACACCCACAAGAAAGGCGAGCCGGTCGCCAATACGATTCTGGAGTTCCGCTGGTGCATCGAGCACGGAGTGCCCGACGACTGCGTGAAAGCGCTGCTGGAGCCGACGGAGGACGAGGGGCCGCCGACGGGGGACTGACATGACGCGACAGTCGTCACCCTGCCCGCGAAATAAGAACAAAATGTAAACATCCCGCCATGACGCGGATTTTGCCGGAGGAATTGATTCCATCCCCTAGAATCTCGGGCGAATTCCGGAGAAGTCCCCCCATGATCCGCAGGGTTGCGGGCTTTTCAAGCTAGAGGGAGGAGTCGACCCCAATGGTCCGCTCACGCATCGTTGCCCTGCTTGTGGCCCTGGTGCTGCAAGTCTCCACGGCTTCCGCCGTATTTGCCCATCCCGGTGCCCATCCCGGGCACGAACACAACGCCGACGCAGGCACCTACACGCTGGTGATCCTGCACACCAACGACATGCACGGGCACCTGCTGCCCGAGGTGGACAAGAAGATTGCGCCCGAGACCGACCGCGTCGGCGGCGCGGCGGCGCTGGCCGGCGTTATCGGCCAGGAGCGCGGCAAGTACACCAACGTCCTCCTGCTGGACGGCGGCGACATCGCGCAGGGCACGCCCATCTCCAACCTGTTCCGCGGCAAGGCCATGCTCGAGTTCATGAACATGGTGAAGTACGACGCGGGCACGGTCGGCAACCACGAGTTCGACTGGGGTCCGGAAGCGTTCACCAGGATGGTTCACTGGGCGCACTTCCCTATCGTCTGCGCCAACCTCGTCGAGAAGAAGACCGGCACGCCGCCCACCGGCGTCAAGGAATTCATCGTCAAGAAGATCAACGGGGTGAACGTCGGCATCACCGGGCTGGTCACGCCGATCACGCCGACCATCAGCTTCCCCAAGAACGTGGAGCCCTTCGAGTTCCTTCCGGCAGCCGAATCGATGAAGAAGGTGCTGCCCAAGATGAAAGAGGCGGGCGCCCAGGTCATCGTGGTGGTCAGCCACCTGGGTGACGAGGGCGATCAGCAGCTTGCGAAGGAAGTTTCCGGCATCAACGTCATCGTCGGCGGGCACAGCCACAAGCCGCTGCCCAGGCCGCTGTTCGTGAACGACACGGTGATCGTGCAGGCCGGCAAGTACATGCGGTACCTGGGCGCGGTCAAGGTGGCCATCGACCGCAAGACCTGGAAGGTCGTCGACTACACGAAGGACGACGCGCTCATCGCCGTCGTCAATTCCAAAGTGCCCATCGACGGCCGGGTCGCCGCGCTGGTGAAGAAGTACGAGGACCAGGTGGCGCCGATGATGGATCAGCGCCTGGGCGAGGCCTCCACCGACCTCTCCAAGTCGCCGGCTCCGGGCACCACCGATTCCCCGCTGGGCAACCTGATTACGGACGCGCTCCGCTGGAAGGTGACCTCCGACATCGCCATCTACAACGCCGGCGGCATCCGCTCCGAGATCAACAAGGGCGCAATCAAGCTGGGCGACGTGTACACGCTCCTTCCGTTTGATAACTTCGTGGTCACGCTGTCGCTGAGCGGCGCGCAGATCGAGAAGCTTGTCGAGCAGGGCCTGAAGGACAAGCACGGAACCATCCAGGTGTCGGGCCTGTCGTTCAACATCGACGCGGCCGGCAAGGCGACGGACATTACGGTCGACGGCAAGCCGCTGGATCCGAGCAAGATGTACCGAGTGGCCACCGTTGATTTCCTCGCGGAGGGCGGCGATGGCCTTACGGTCCTCAAGGAAGGCAAGGACAAGCAGATCGACGAGCTTGCCCGGGACGTCTTCTCCGCGTTCGTCCGCAAGCGCACCCCGGTGGCCGCGCCGGAGAGCGGCCGCATCAAGAAGGCGACGACCACTTCGAGCGATTCCCATTAACGGGGGGGCCAGGGGGCGCCCAGGGCGTCGTGGGATGTTGGCGCGATGAGAGCGCCCCGGCTTGACGGCCTGATCTTTGGCATCAACGCAAAGGATCAGGCCGTTTTTTTCCGTCAGCTCGCCACCATGATCGACGCGGGGATGCCCACCGCGAAAGCGCTGGCCACGCTGCGCCCGCAATTGTCCGGACGACTGGGAGCGCTGGTGGGCGAGCTCCTTGAGTACTGCGACCAGGGGCATCCGCTGTCGGACGGCATCGCGCGTTACCCCGAGTATTTCTCGCCGTTCGTGGTGGCCATGCTGCGCGCCGGCGAGGTAGGTGGCGCCATCGATCGACGCTTGATCGAGGTCGCGGATTTCCTCGAGTCGTCCTACGCCATCCAGCAGAACATCGCCAGCCAGCTCATCTACCCGGCGGTCATCATCCACGCGGGAATCGTGCTGCCGCCGCTGTTCGTGCTGGTGACCCAGGGCATGGCGCCGTACCTGCGGATCGTGTTGCCGGCGCTGCTGGTGATGTGGACCGTCGTGATCGGGCTCTACTGCACGGCGCGCATGGGCGCCGTCAGGCCGGGCGCGCGCGCGCTGCTTGACCGGCTGCTCCTGTCGCTGCCACTGTTTTCAAAGGTGGTGCGCGGCGCCGCGTGCATGCGTTTCTTGCAGGCCTTCGGGGATCTGCTCGACGCCGGCGTGCCGTCCCCGACGGCCGTGGAAGTGGCCGGCCGCGCCTGCGGCAACGTGGTGCTCGGCAATCGGCTGTCCGCCACTTCGCGGATGATGGCCGACGGGATGAGCGTGACGGCGGCCCTTACCTCCAGCGGAGTGCTGCCCCCGGCCACGCTGGGGATGATTGCCACCGGCGAGGAGTCCGGCAGCATCGGGCACTTGATGCGCAAGGCGTCCGAATATCTCCAGATCGAGCACCGCGAGTCGCTCAAGCGGATGATGACGGTGTTTCCGGTAATCTTGATGCTGATTATCGGGGTCATCGTGGGGATCGGGTACATCCGCGCGTTTGCCGGGCTGTTTTCTCAGATCAACTCGATCGTGCCTTGACGATCACTTTGAGCGTCTCGGCGGCGGTGTGCTCCCATGAGTAGGCGGCGGCACGATCGAAGCCGCGGGCGATACGCTCGGACGGGTCGCTGAGCGCAAGGTCCTCGAGTGCGGCGCGAAGTTCCAAAGCGTCGGTCGGGTCGTCGACCAGGAGCGCCGCGTCACCAACAATCTCCGGCACGGATGCGGCACGTGCCGCCAGCACCGGCGCTCCGCACGCCATGGCCTCCAGGGGCGGCATGCCGAAGCCTTCGTAAGTGCTCAGATATACGAATCCGCGGGCGCCTCGGTACAGCGAGACCAGCCGGTCGTTGCTGACGTAGGGGAGGTGCACGGCGCGCTCGGGCAGGGCAAGGGGCTCGCCCTCCGGCAGAAAGTTCTGGCCGACCACTACGAAGTGAAACGCTTTGAGGCGTTGGGATCGGGCAAAGGCGTCAAGCATGGGCTGCACGTGACGCTTGCGCGCGATGGAGCCGACGTACAGGAGATAAGGCTCCGGGACACCGTGCGGGTGGGACGTTCCCGAGGTGAATCGCGGATCGGCGGCCAGGGGAATGACGCTCAGCTTCTCCGCGAGTGAACGGCCCAGGCTCCGCTGCCCCCATTCTGAAATTTCGGCGCGAATAAATGCCGAGTCGGTGATGATGCGATCCGCGCGGGCCAGCGCGTACAGGTGCTTTGCACGCAAATACGCTAGCTGGATGGGAAGGAAGGCATCCGGCGTGGCCTCGTGGACCAGGTCGTGCACGGTGATGACAGAGGGCGAGTCGATGGGCTCCGGCAGCTCGTACAGGGGTGAGAAGAAGACGTCCACCGGTCGGCGCTCCAACTCGCGCGAGAAGAGATGGGGTTGATGGGCGTCTTCGAAGGCGACGCGGCATGGCACGAAGGGAATTGCTTCGGACGGTGGCGGGCCGATGGTGTAGACGTGAAATCGTAAATCGGCGCCCAGCACGGCCCACGCGCGCAGGAGGTTTTCCAGGTAGCGGCCGATGCCCGTGCGCTGCTCTTCGAGGGAGCGGGCGTCCACGCCGACGGTCAGCAAGGGGTTGCGCTCCAGGAGGCGCCCGGGGGTTTTCGGTAGAAGGGCACTGTCATGCCGTTTTCCTACTCCGAGTTCGAGCATCGGTTCCGGGGCTCCTATGAGGACGTCCGGGCCGAGCAGCAGAAATACCTGCGTTTTTTCGAGGGCGCGCCGGGCCCGGTCATCGACCTGGGCTGCGGTCGCGGGGAGTTTCTGTCGCTGCTTCGCGAGCGGGGCCAGGCGTGCTACGGGATCGACTCGTCGCCGACGATGCTGGCGGAGGCGCAGCGACACGACGTGGACGCGCGCGACGAGGATCTCCTCGCCCATCTCGACGGCCTGGACGACGGCGCGCTCGGCGGCATCTTCATGTGCCAGGTCATCGAGCACCTGCGCCGCGAGGACGTCATGGAGTTCGCCGAGCTGGCCTCGAGAAAAGTGGCGGCCGGCGGCGTGGTGGTGATTGAGACGCTGAACCCGCAGTGCGTCTTCTCATACGCGCCCTTTACCATGGACCTGACGCACCGCTGGCCCATCCACCCCCAGACCCTGCAGTTCTTGCTGGAAGCGGGCCACTTCGGAGAGTTCGAGTACCTGTACCGCCAGTACATCCCCGACGAGCTGCTCCAGCTGCCCGCGCCGCTCATCACGCAAGGCCCCCAGGAGGCCCAGTTCGCGGACGCGATGCGCAAGCTGCAAATCATCATCGACCTTGCGTTCAAGAACTTCGTGTACGCGGTATCCGCCCGCCGCCTGCGCGAGCCGTCCGACGAGGCCTAGATCGGTTTGATCGTGTCGCGCGACACGCCAGGGTCAGTCGTTGTCCCGTAAGGCGACGCTACTCGTGTCGCGCGCCACTAAGCGACGTTCGTATTTCAGGTCCCGTCGTCGGGCGCGATCTTGCTGCCCAGCGACGAGCCCACCCTGGCGCCCGCGTAGCTGAGGCCCACCACGCCGACCACGCGGCCGATGAACGAACCCACGCCGGCGCCAACCGGGCCGCCGACCGCGCCGCCCAGGGCGCCGCCCACAAATGCGCCGCCCATGCTTCCGGCCGCGGTGCCCAGCGCGCCACCGACTGTGGCGCCGCCGAGCACGCCCGCGAGGTGCAGCTTGTCGCGGCCGGTCATGCCGCCCTGCGCCGCCGTGCCGCGCATCTTGAACGACTTGTAGGCGGCCACCGCGCCCAGGCCTAGCATTGCGCCGCCGATCTTGCCCCAGTACGCGCCGGACACGGCGCCGCCCACCCCGCCCAGCGCGGTACCCACCAGGGCGCCGCCCATCTGGCCGAGGTAGCTGCCGACCAGGGTGCCGGCCAGCGTGGTGACAATCCCCGGGACATTCTTGCCGGAGGGCAGGGCGTTCGCGGGGGGATGGGGCGTGATGCCTTCCTTCTCCAGCGTCTCGAACGCGGCCATTCCGGTGGTGCCGATGGGGCCCATCGACACCGCGAGGAACTTGTCGGCCTTGCGATGGGCCTCTTCAACGGTCATCGCGCCGCTCTGCACGGATTTGCTCATCACGTGCTGGGCGACAGTGGTGACCAGCCCGAGCGGGGCCGCTGCCTTGAACATGTACGCGAAGCCCGTCGCCATGCGCATCTTGCCCTGGAAGCGCGCGTAGTCGTCGCCCTCGTTCATGGCCTTATCGAGGTGCTTCGCGCCGTTGTGCAGGGTGGCGGGCGCGATGAGCGCGCCGGCAAGATCCACAGCCATGCGCAGGTAGGGCGCCTGCTCGTAAAGCTCGCCAATGGAGCGGCCGACGTTGCGCACGCCGGGCCGATCCAGCGCGCGGTCCAAGGGGCCCGGATGGTGCAGCGCGTCCATCGCCTCGAATTTCTCGGGATTGACCGA